>NZ_VDMB01000032.1 GCF_006175995.1 Desulfobotulus mexicanus | reverse complement strand
CCGCCTTCTGGCGGAGGGGGCTGCCGGTTCTGTACAACAGAACACAGCAAGCCTGGATCCCGATGGGTGACTGGTGCGGATCATTATTCCGCCATCCCAATAAAATTGGAATTTCAGATGCGAATTCAGACAGGCCACCTGCACCATTCTGAGTTAACCGTAATCAAGCAAAAAAAGAGGTGACGCTTGAACAGGAGAGGTGTTTTTTTACTTGACAGGTCCTTTAAATGGGTGACCCCTTTTCTGACTCTTTTGCTTCTGCCCTTTTTATGTCTGGCGGGTGAGGGGCCCCATGCTCCCGAGGCCGGAAGGGCAGGCTCCACAGCTATTTCCATTAACCATGAAGGAATCATAGGATGGGCTTCGGGCTGGCGTGACTATATGCCCTGTGAGGCTGTGGAAGATCCATGGAAGAATCCCAATAAAGCCCTTGGCATAGCCAGTGGCATTACTTCGGATGTGGTTTCCCTTGGAATGGGAGGCAGCCTTACCTTAAGTTTTGATTTCCCAATAGAAAACAGAAATGGTTATGATTTTGCTGCTTTTGGTAACAGTTTCAGCGACACCTTTCTGGAGCTGGCCTTTGTGGAAGTATCCACGGACGGGCAGACCTTTGTTCGATTTCCCAACGAGTCCCTTACCAAAAATCCGGTCCATTCCTTTGGACATGTGAATCCCACCCATATTGATGGATTTGCTGGAAAGTACAGGGCAGGTTTTGGCACACCCTTTGATCTGGATCAGCTTAAGGGAAAAGAGGCTGTGATTTCAGGAGAGGTAAATCTCAGCCGCATTTTTTATGTACGGCTTGTGGATGTGGTGGGGGATGGCAGCCAGAAGGACAGTCACGGAAACCCGGTTTATGCGCCTCACCCTACAAGATATTCCGCAGGCTTTGATCTGGATGGAGTGGCTGTATTGTCCGGAGTGGTTCTGGAATCTTCAGGGGAAGAAGAAAAAGGCCCCCCTGTAACAGGGGGTATCGGAAATGATTCGGGATGTTTTATAGGGCAGTTGATAATCCGAGATTTTTAATAGGGATATCTTCAGAGCTTAAAAAAATTTTTTGAATGGCTTTTTTTCTGTAATAAAAAACAGCTTCCAGCTTTTTTCTTATGAAAGGGTGAACAGGTCTGCTGAAGGGGTCCATGGGCAGGGCATAATGGATGCAGTCTTCCATGAGAATACCTCCATCGCAGGGGCTGAAGCGGTGCAGATGATGCCAGAGGCGGTAAGGTCCGAAACGCTGCTCATCCACAAAATATTCACCTTCTTTAACATGGGTGATTTCCGTGACCCAGGTCATGGGAATACCTGCGATGGCCTTGATGCGGTATTCGAGTATCTGGCCCTGAAACATGGGCTTTTCATGGCCGGAGCGGATGTCAAAGTGCATCCACTCCGGTGTTATTTTTTCAAGATTGGCCGGATCGGCAAAGAAGGCCCATATTTCTGAGATATTGCCTTTAAGAATCTGCTGCCTTTCAAGCCGCTGCAGTTTCATGGATTCCTGGTCCTTTGCGCTGGATGAAGTCAAGGATGTGCTCTGCACAGATCGCAGGCTGCTCCATGGGAACAAAATGTCCGCTTTTATCCACAACCACAAGTTCGCAGTCTTTTACCGTGCGGCTGAATCTGTCTGCGGCATCCTGAACAAAGGTATCGGATTTTTTTCCCCGTATGGCAAGGACCGGACATTTAACCTTTTTTGCATAGGACCAGATATCGGCAGGCACTGATTCAAATATCTGGGCTTCCAGTTCCGGATCACATTTTAAAATGGCTGTTTCTTCATCCACTTCCAGCAGCCCGCATTCAAGGTAAGCGTCCACAAAGGAAGGGTCCCATGTTTTGAAAATACCCCGGCCTGCGGTAAAGCGGGAAAGGGCTTCCTGTTTGCCTTTGAAAACAAATTTTCTGCGCCTTGCACCCTTTGCCAGGGGGAATTGTCCGATGAGTCCGGTCATGCGTAAAAAGCCCATGAACATGAGATAACGTCTTGGCAGAATTACCGGATCCATGAGGATGATGCAGGAGAAAAGTTCAGGATGTCTGGCTGCCGCAATGAGGGTGGTAACGGCTCCTAATGAATGACCTATTCCTATGACAGGAGGCTTCATCAGGCTGGAAACCATGAATTCCAGATCATCCGCAAAAACTTTCCAGTGACGTATGGGCATCTCAACAGGTGAAAGGGAGCTGCCATGGCCACGGACATCGCTGCCGATGACATGTAGTTTTTCAGACATGAGACGGATCAGGGGATCATAGGTTCCGGCACAGAAGCCATTGGCATGAAGAAGATGGGCCATGGGGCCTTCACCGCCCCAGTCGATATAATGAAGGGGGCCTTTTTCCGGATGGTGGATGTAACCCTCTTTGGGTTCGTGCAGAATCATTTGCAGGCTTCCTTGTCTTTCTGTTGTCATGATCAGAAGGATTTTACAAAAAGTTAACAGTGCCAGCAAGAATAAGGGTTCATATGCCTGCGGTCAAGGGCTTCATTTCCCACTACCCCGCAGCCAGGAGGGAATCATGGTAAAAAAGGCGATGGCGGCTCCTGTTCCCATGGCCATGCCAAAGGCCTCAATGAAAATCGTCATGTCATTTTTTGATAATTCAGCAAGGGAAGCCCCGCCGCTTCTGCTGTCAAAGATAAAATGAAAAATTGCACCGGCAAGGGCCACACCCAATACCATGCCAAGGTTTCTGGCCGAGGCAAGCACTGCTCCGCCTGAACCTCTGTGGGCTGCGGGAACTCCGCCCATGACTGCGGCGGAGTTGGGTGAGACAAATATGGAAGTACCGATTCCCACCAGAGCCATTCGCCATGCGATATCCCAGACGCCATGGGAGGCGTTGAGACCCGAGAGCATTGTCATGCCACAGGCCATGATAAAAAGTCCTGTTGTACAAAGGAGGCGGGAGCCCATACGGTCAGAAAGACTGCCTGCAAGGGGTGAGAATATCAGAAGAAAGGCAAAGGGAATCATCAGCATTTTTCCCGTCAGGGAGCTGGAATAACCCGCAAAAAGCATAAGATAAAAAGGCATGAGAAATACCATGAAAAAAAGGCTGCAGAATAGAAGCAGGCCACAGAGGGCAGGCAGGGCAAAATGTCGCTTGTGAAAAAGGGAGATATCCAGCAGGGGATCTTTTTTCTTTTTTTCTGTTAAAATAAAAAGAGCCATGCAGAGAAGGCTTAAGATCAGCACTGTGATAAACGGAAGGGAGTTAAAACCCCAGTCATAGCCGTGGGTGAGGGCCATGAGCAGGAGGCCCAGACTTAAGGCGGCCAGCAGGGTGCCCTGCCAGTCAAAGGCGTTGATGCGGCTTTGAGGACCGGATTCACGGAGTGTCATCATGACAAGGATAGTTGCCAGAAGACCTATGGGGATGTTGACATAAAAAATTAGCCGCCAGGAGCCAAGGGAAAGAAGAAATCCGCCGATGGCAGGTCCGGCGGTCAGACCGCAGGCCACAACTGCACCATTGAGTCCCAGTACCCTGCCCCGCTGGGAGTCTGGAAAGGCATCCACCAGAAGGGCTGGCGTGCAGGCCATGATCATGGCAGAACCCAGCCCCTGCAGCAGGCGTGCACCTATGAGCATCTGAACGTTGGGGGCCATGGCGCAGAGCATGGAAGCAAGGGTGAAGACAAGGAGGCCTGTGGCATAGATGCGTTTGCGGCCCAGCATATCTCCCAGCCTGCCGAAGGTCAGCAGAAAGCAGGTGATGGTAAGCAGATAGATCATGACCACCCATTCGGTCATGGCAAGGCTGGTATTGAAATCCTTGAGAATGGCAGGGAGGGCGACATTCACTATGCTGCTGTCCAGGGTGGACATGAAAACGCCTATGGCTACAAGGAAAAAGACCTGCCATGGCCGGTTGCTCTCTGATGCTGTCTGCATTCCGGAAAATCCTGTTTTCGGGTTATGGGTATAAAATTGTATTACGGCCCTGAGAACAGCCATGGAAAAATGGCATAGTCCCAAGATCCCATTTTTGTCAAATACAGGTCTGACTTGATGGTTTTCCAGTCAGAATGATGAATAAAAAACAAAGCCTGTATTTTTTTTATGATTTAATTTCTTTTTAATCAGTACTTTATCCTTGTGTGGTATGCTGGCAATCATAAATAAATCTGGTTTTCAGGCTGTCATTATCGTAGGTGAATACAAAAAGATGTCAGGTAAAAAAAATATGAGACTGTTCCTTTGCCGACTTTATTCTGTCAGATACAGTCAGGCAAATGAATACCGTAGGCTGAATAAAAATTCCATGGAAGTATTGCAGTGAACAGAGATCGTTTTTATTCAAGGGCTGTTGGAAGTAAGGGATACATGGATAGAGCTGAGGAGGATTTAAGATGGTAAAATGGGGGTTTGCAGGTGTTGGTATACTGCTTGTTTTTATATGGAGTCTCATTCTTGGTCTGCAGCTCATGGGCAGCACAAACGGTACTGTGGCTATTCTTGAGACTGATGTAAGTAAAAACTCAGGTCGTTATCTTGTATCTGTTCCTGAATCGAGAAACCAGTCGTTCGGAGATAGTTTTACAGGAGAAGAATCCCTTGCCCTTGTCCATGAAGGGAAAGAAGACTTGCCATACTTAATGGCCTACGAAGAGAATAAGGATAACCATCAGCTTTCTGCAGAAGTTTCCGGAATGTCAGGTCATGGAAAAAATGATATGGAGTCATCTTATTTGACAGGGGGGTCTGCTGAGACTGAAGGGGAGGTAAGTTCTTCTGAAAAAATACCTGTGGACCTGAATATTAACGCCATGGAAGGAATGGAGCTTCTTTCTGGTATCTCCGGTGAAGTAAAGGAGATCCGTAAAAAAGATGTGGAAGTGAGAAAAAGACCTCTCTTGAAAGAGATCAGGTTTGATGACTCGTCCGGGCGTCTTGTTATTATCGCAGGGGCTGCAATTCATGATGTAAAAACCTTTACCCTTGAAAATCCTAGACGTATTGTGCTGGATTTAAATAATATGGAATCGCCTTACAGATCAGAACAGCGGATGGATCTTGACAGCATGCATATTTCCAGTGTGCGTCATTTTGCCCACGAAGACAGGGTTCGTATTGTTCTGGATATGCAGGAAGGATGGAAGGGTTCCTATCAGAAGGAACCCATTGATTCAGGCCTTGAGGTGGTTCTTGTGCTTATGGATATTCCTTAAGCATTCAAATTATTCATCAGAAAAATTGACGATCCAGAAGAAGGTGGGAGAAAAAACCCAGCACAAAGGCAAGATAATAGGGAAGTACCTGTTGCCATGGCTGGTGAAAAAGATAGACCGGGGCAGCCAGAATGGGCAGGGGAATGAGCAGCATGGCCCACCAGGTGTGGGTCCAGCCTCTGTGGTGACCAATGGCGGGCAGCATGGCACAGAAACCCAGTATGGCGGCCCATTTATATTCTCCCTTAAAAATCAGAAAGAGATCAAAGAGAATCAGAAGGCTGTAGACGAGGTTCTGGCCCTTGGAATCTGTGTCCACATCAGGAGTCAGGGACCCCACAAGGCAGAGTCCCAGGAGAATGGCCATGGTTTCTATGGGTGGCCGGTACATACCCCAGAAAAAAAGTCCTGCAAGGCAGATGAGTCCCAGTGTGAAACCAAAACCGAGGTGTGCTCTATATCCGGGCATTCAGACCTTCTCCAGTAGCTCTCCCAGAGCTGCGAAATAGGATTTGAGTCCATAATAAAAAAGTGAGTTGTGGTCGGCAATGGGAATTACAAGCATTTGCAGGGGCTGGCCTGCAGCATTTTTCTTCAGCTTTTCTGCCTGACTGATGGGTATTACATGATCATTTTCCCCGTGGATGATCAGGGTGGGGCCGGTAAAGCTCTGAATACCCTTGAGGTTGCCGAAATCCGCATCCTCCGGAATGCCCAAAGCCTTCATATCCGCCCCCAGCAGACGGATAAGGGGTTGGGTATCGGCAAATCCTGATTCAATTATCAGAGCGCTGATGGATTCGGGTCTTTGGGAGGCAATATACAGAACAGCGGCACTGCCTAAAGACCGGCCCATGAGGGCAATGGGTCTTGCGGGTTTTTCTTTTTGAAGCGTGTCAAAAACAAAAAGGGCGTCTTCCTGAAGGTTTATGGCCGTAGGTTCTCCCTGGGATCTTCCGTATCCCCTGTAATCCATCACAAGGAAATCCCATGCAAGAGCTGTGAAAAATGGGGCCAGATCCCTGTATTCCGAGGCAATTTCTCCGTTGCCATGGAAAAAGAGCAGCAGAGGGGCTTCTGTTTTGCCACAACTGTGATATTCACCGGAAAGCCGTATGCCTTCGGGTGTATGTATATCCTTAAGGGAGGCGGGGGGCAGGGGAGCAGGGGTATGATCGGCTCTGGGATGAAAGAGTACCCTTTGTACTGCAGGATGGTTGAGGGCAGCCAGAATATGATTGTCATTCATCTTTGCCTCCGGTCATAAAAGGTTTTTATTCATAAAAAAAATGCCATAGGGATTTTATTCCGGCAGCAGTTCCTGCTGAACAATGGGTGCTGCTGGTGTACGGCTGCCATCAGCAGCGGGACTTCCACTCCTTAAGGCAGCATCAAGGGCCACCTGCAGCTGCTGGAATTTTCTGTTGATCCGGTTTTCAAGGGAAGCCCGTTCATTTTCGCTGCGTCGGGCAAGATTATCAATATCTGATTTTCTAGCCATATCTGCGGGTATTTCAAAATTCTTTTTCAGAGCCTGCTGTTCTTTCTGAATATTTTGCAGGAGCTGGCTGTCCCTTTTTTGGGCCTGCTCCATTTCCTTTGTACTTTTAAGAAGTTGCGCCAGTTCATTTTTCTGGTTTTCCTGAACCTGTTTTAACCTTGCATTTCCCCGTACCTGAGCAGCCAGTTCAGAAGCCAGTTTTTTCCGCTCTTCCTGTTCAGCATGCAGGCTGTTACGGGTCCTGGTCATGTTTTCATTGAGGGTGTTCAGAATGCTGGCATCGGGTTTTTCCTGATTTTCCATGGATGCCAGCCTCCTGTCAAATTCTTTGATCTGGCCGCTGAGGGTTCGCTTCTGTTCCTGAGAATTTTTCTGGGTTTCCTCCATAAGCTGCTGGAGTCTGTTGAGGGTCTGTGTCTGTTTATTCAGAATATCTGAAAGGTCTTCGCTGCGGGCAGAAAGTTCAAATATTTTCTGTTCCATGGGTTTGCTATCGGAAAGAACACTTGCCTGCTGCAGCTGAATGGCTTTCATATCCTGCTGTATTCTGGAGTGCAGGGTAAAGAAGATACCTGCCAGAACACCTGCTGTGACGAGAAGAGCCAGTGTCATACGGAAAGAGAGTCCGTCAATACGCTTTTGCATGCGTTCGGTTTCAAAGGCTGTATGATCATTATTTTCCCGCAGGGACATGGCAGAATCTTATCCTTTTTGCATCAGATGTTGGAATCGCCTGCTTCCATTGGGGCAGGCGGCAGAAATAATTATTCCCACTCAATGGTTGCCGGAGGCTTGGAGCTGATGTCATAGGTCACACGGTTGATGCCTCTGACCTCATTGATTATACGGCTGGAAACCCGTGCCAGAAACTCATGGGGCAGTCTGGCCCAGTCTGCGGTCATGGCATCCTTGCTGTTCACAGCCCGGATGACACAGGTGAACTCATAGGTGCGGTGATCACCCATGACACCCACGGTACGGATGGGGAGAAGCACCACAAAGCTCTGCCAGAGATCCTTGTAAATACCCTCGGCCTTGACTTCTTCAAGGAGAATGGCATCCGCCTCTTTCAGAATATTTAGACGTTCTTCGGTAATTTCTCCCAGAATGCGTATGCCAAGACCCGGGCCGGGGAAGGGCTGACGCCAGACCATTTCATCGGTGAGACCAAGCTCTTTGCCCAGAATGCGGACCTCATCTTTAAAAAGATACTGCAGGGGTTCCAGCAGTTTCAGGTTCATGGTTTCAGGCAGTCCGCCCACATTATGATGGCTTTTAATCACTGCTGAAGGACCGCCAAAGGCGGATCTGGATTCAATGACATCCGGATACAGGGTTCCCTGACCGAGAAAGGTAACACCTTCAATCTTCTCGGCTTCAGCATCAAAGATTTCTATGAAAAGATTACCGATTATTTTTCGTTTTTTTTCAGGGTCCGTGACCCCTGAAAGGGAAGAGAGAAAGCTTTTTCTGGCATCTACAAAGCGGATGTTCATATTAAGGTTTCTGTTAAGAACTTCTTCCAGAATTTTTGCCTCATCTTTACGCAGAAGACCGTTATCCACAAAAATGCAGGTGAGCTGATCTCCTATGGCCTTATGAATGAGTACCGCAGCCACCGAAGAATCCACACCACCGGAGAGTCCCAGAACAACTTTATGCTCACCTACGGTCCTTTTTATATCCTCTATGGTTTCTTTTGCAAAGGAAGCCATGGTCCAGTTGCGGGAACATTCGCAGATGGAAAGAAAATTATCTATGATTTTCCGTCCTTCCTTTGTGTGCTCCACTTCCGGATGAAACTGAACACCATAGAATTTTTTTTCAGGATAATGACAGGCCGCCACGGGCGTATTGGCTGTATCGGCTGTACTTGTAAAACCTTCGGGCAGTGTATTTATGGAATCTCCGTGGCTCATCCAGCAGGTGGTATCTTCAAGGCCTGCAAAAAGATCGTCTCTGCTGCGGATATTCAGGGTGGCAAAACCGTATTCTCTTTTTTCAGATTTTTTTACGGAGCCTCCGAAGGTATCCACCATGAACTGCATGCCATAGCAGATACCCAGAACAGGAATTCCCAGTTCAAAAACAGCCGGATTTACCCTTGGGCTGTCTTCATCATAAATACTGGCCGGACCGCCGGAAAGGATGATGCCCTGAGGCTTCAAAGACTTTATATTTTCCATGGAAACCGAAGGTGGCTCAATCACACAGTAAACGGAATGCTCCCTTACTCTGCGGGCAATGAGCTGGTTGAACTGGGAACCGAAATCAATAATGAGAATCATCAGGATACTCCTAAGGGAGGGTAGGGTCTTTGGAAGATTAAAAAAACTGGCCTTTTTTCCAACAAATTCTCTGAAATTGCAAGCCGGAATCCTGCAGGACAGAAAGATGGAAGGGCATTTGTGGATGAATAATTGCGAAGCTTTTGAAAATATGGTAGAAAAGGCGAGTATTGTCAAGCAGGCTTTCCGGAAGTTTTTTTAGGGGCTGACTCTGACATTAAGTTTATGGAATCCGGTATCTTGGAATCAGTGAACGGATTTTTTTATGATCAGAAGGCTTCCTTCCAAGGAGGCCTTTTTTGGGGGCGGATTTATGATCTTCCCTGATTTTTTCTGGATGAATTAAAAGGAGATGATGTATGCTTGATTGTTCTGATCTTCGTAAAGGCCTTAAAATTGAGTATGAGGGTGATCCATATGTAGTTACCCAGTTTGATTTCGTAAAGCCGGGTAAGGGACAGGCCCTTTATAAGTGCCGCCTTAAAAATATGATAAGCGGCAGCCAGTTTGACCGGACATTCCGTTCCGGAGAAAAATTCAACAAGGCCGATCTTGAAGAACGTACCATGGAATTTTCCTACATGGATGGAGAAAATTACTGCTTTATGAACACCTCAACCTTTGAGCAGGAATTTCTCACGCCGGATCAGGTGTCTGAAGTCACGGACTTTCTCAAGGAAAATACGGTGTGCAGTGTTCTCTTCTGGGGCAGTAAAGCCATTGGTGTGACCCTGCCCAATTTTATCGACCTTGTGGTGACCAAAGCCGAGCCCTGGGTAAAGGGAGATACGGCCTCCGGGAATTCCAAACCTGCGGTTCTGGAAACCGGTGTATCCGTTCAGGTTCCTTCCTTTGTGGAAGAGGGTGAGAAAATACGCATTGATACCCGTACGGGTCAGTATGTGGAGCGGGTAAAGGAATAAAAAGCAAAAGGGTCAGGTCCGCAATTACGGTCCTGACCTGTCAGTATCCAAAACCTTCTCCCGGATGGTGCATAATGTTTCGTTTTCAGAAAATACTGGTAGTGGATGATGATCCGGCCCTTCGGCAGCTGTTGCACCGCATGCTAACCCGGGAAGGTTATGAGTGCTGCCTTGCCATCGATGGGAATGAGGCCCTGGCTGAGGTCAGGAAGGATCTGCCGGGGCTTGTCATTACGGATATCAGTATGCACGGCATGGATGGTATTGAATTCATGAAGACACTGCACAGGGAATATCCTGCTCTGGATGTCATGGTCATGACGGGAATGTCCGAACGTTACAATTATGCGGACATTGTGGATGCCGGAGCTTCGGATTATGTGAGCAAGCCTTTTGAGAGAAGGGAACTTCTGGCACGTATCCGTCGGGTGGAGCGGGAGAGGGAATACATCAATTCCTTAAGTGCCATGAATACTTCCCTGGAAAAGATGGTCGCTGTTTCGGGTCATCTGGCTTCAAAGGCGGAAGCGGCATCCAGGGCCAAAAGCGAATTTCTTGCGGGAATAAGCCATGAAATACGTACGCCTTTGAACGGCTTGATCGGTTTTGCAGATTTGCTTATGGATACACCCCTTAATGATGAACAGCAGGAATTTCTAAGCATTATCAGATCCAGCAGTGAAACCCTTTTACAGCTTTTAAATGATATTCTGGATTTCGCCCGAATCGAGGCCGGAAAAGTGTCCATGGAGAAAATTCCCTTTGACATTGAAATTCTGTGTTTTGATGCTGTGGAAATGCTGCGCAGCCGTATGAATCCAGAAAAGGTCTCCCTGATTTCCCACTTTGAAGATAATGTGCCAGCCCGCCTTGTGGGAGACCCCCAGAAGCTGCGTCAGGTTTTAATCAATCTCCTGGCCAATGCCCTGAAATTTACGGAAGATGGGGAAATTACCCTTTCCGTGGGTGTGGAAAAGGAGGAAGAAAAGGGGATTACTCTTGTTTTTTCCGTGAAGGATACGGGGATAGGGATTCCACTGGGAGAAGAAGATGCTATTTTTGGGGCATTCAGGCAGGCAGAGGGAACATGGACCCGCAGGTATGGGGGGTCTGGTCTGGGGCTTGCCATATGCCGCAGGCTTGTGGAAATGATGGGTGGGGAAATCAGTGCAGGAAACAACCCGGATGGAGGCTCTACCTTCCGTTTCACAATAAATGTGGCCAGAGATTTTGAAGTTACTGGTGAATCCGGCGACATTCCCATAAAGCTTGCTGGTAAAAAAATTTATGTGGTGGATTCCAACGCAAGACAGGCAGAAATCTGTGCTCAGTATATACGGGCTGCGGGTGCCGCCGTTGATGTTTTTTCCTGTGAAGATGGTATTTCCATGGATGATATTCCGGATCTGGTTGTTTTTGCCATGGAAAATCCTGAAAAAGCAAAACATCCCTATGAATTGAACCGAATATTCCAGAAGGTACCGGTCATAGCCCTGTCCCGTCCCGTCCCCGGCAGTGCGGGTTTTTGCAGAAATGCTGGTTACGCTGGCTATCTTACCCAGCCCGTATCAAGAACCTTTCTTCTGGAGATGGTTGCTCGTCTTCTTGGTGAAAAACATGGGGAGGGAATGCTGACCCGGCATCGTTTGCGGGAAGTGCAGAAAAAGTCATTCCGCATGCTGATTGGGGAGTCGTCTCCGGAAAATGTTCTGGAATGTTTTGCCCGTTCTTCCGGTTACAGGAGAGAGTGTTTTAGTGATGCAGCCGCCCTTCTGACGGCCTATGTTGCAGAGAACGGGCATTTTGACGGTGTTTTCATGCGATTTTCCAGTGAAGCCATGCAGCAGACCCTTTTTCAGATCCGGCACTGGGAAAAGCTTGCTGGCAAAGCCTGTGTTCCCATTTTTATTGTTTTTTCGGAGAACAAAAACAGCAGTCTTCATACCGGAGATTACAGGAAAATCTTTTTTACGGATATCAGCAATCTTCGCAGGCAGGGCTTGCATGTATTTGTGGAATCCTGTCTTCAGGCATCATCAGACTTGTAAAAATACAGAGAGTATTCAGGTAAATATTTGGTAATCACATTACGGTAAGTGCCAGGATATATGTCACTTGAAGTTTTCTTTGTTGAAGCAGGCTAAAGGGCTATTAAGTACCACAAAAAGACGGGCAGGGAACTAGAAGAGCAATAAGTCACAAAAGCTCCTGCTCCTTGAGGAACGGGACATATTTAAGCCTGAGCGTTTTCTTCCAGGTAGGTGGCGGCAGCTTCGGCCAGTAACCCTGATCGGGTTTTGCCATGTTTTCCCCGGAAGCTGTCAATTTCACGCAGGAGGCTTTCGGGAATACTGACATTGACTCGCACCGATTTTTCATAGGAGCGCATTGTCTTGATATCCAAGATCACCGGGACAACATCTCCCCCGTTTGTCTGGGACAGGATCTTTTCCCTTGGGGATGCCGTGGGTTTTTTGTCCAGACCAGCCAAGGAAGCAGCCAGGGCATCCGTGGCCATCCTGAAAGCTTCATCCCAGTTTTCCCCGAAGGTTACACATCCTGGAATATCTGGAAAATGAACTTCCGTAAGCCCTTCTTCTCCCACTTCAAAAATTCCATAATAATATTCCATGTGGCCCTCCTTCTATTTTATGCCAGCAGCCTTAAGGATTTTTTGCACTGTCCCTTTGGGTATATCCCTTGGATTTCTGGGGATTGGGATTCTGGGGAATCCCTCTTTCGTCCAGATTTCATGAACGCCGCCTTGCTCTTGCTGGAACCCTGCCTTTTTTAAGAGTCTTACCAGTTCACTTTTTTTCATGGATGTCAGAACCCTTTCTTTGAAAAAGAATAAGTGTGTAAAGACACAAAATCAAGCCTTTTTGTGTCTTTACACAAACAGAAACCTTTTTCAGAAAGATGGTTTATTTTGGGTATACCTCCGGTAAAGTGAATTCTGTTCTTTTTTGTTCAGGAAAAAATAAATAAAATCAGCTTTATAAAATGCTTGAGGGTATTTTAAGTAAAGCGTTATGGTAAAGTACTTTCTAAGTAAAGGAGTCTGAAAAAACAGCATGGAAAAGGGAGATGCAGCCATGTAAAGACGGATTTATGGATATTTGAGAGCCTCCACAGCGGATCAGGATGCAAGCCGGGCAAAGGGTATGCTGGATGCTTTTGCCTCTGAAAACGGCGTGACCATTGCTGCGTACTTCATCGAAAACGAATCAGGCGCAAAGCTGGCAAGGCCGGAGTTGTTCAAGGTTTTGAGTGTTATGCAGAAGGATGATGTTCTCCATCTCGAAGCAGTGGACAGGCTCACCCGGCTAAATGCCGCTGACTGGCAGGAGCTTAGGACTGAAATCCAGAGCAAGGGAATTCTTATTGTCTCTCTGGACTTGCCCTTTACGCACCAGCTTATAACGGCACAAGAAAAAGGGCAGGGCTTCCAAGATAGGTTTATTGATGCGGTCATGGTCATGATGCTTGACGTGCTGGCATCCGTTGCCCGCAAGGATTATGAAGACAGACGGCGGCGGCAATCACAGGGGATTGAGCGGGCGAAAGTTGCCGGAAGGTACAAAGGGAGAAAGAAAGATGATGATAAGCGTCAGCGGATTTTAAAGCTGCGGGAAAGTGGGCTAAGTTACAGCGAGATTCAATCATCCCTTGGGGTTTCAAGCCTCACAGTATCCAGAGCGATAAAGGAGGCCAGACCATGAAAAATCCAATGGCAGAGAATTATCGTAATGAGCGGAAGTTTGTAAAAAAGGCCGGGGTATGGAACCAGAGACTCTTTGTGAATCTTTACCCTAGCTGCTTTCAAAGATACAAAGAAGATCATGCGCTCCCGTATATCCAATTCGTTGGGAAGTATCTGGGGCCGTACAGGGAAAACTGTTAGTGCGATGGGTGCAGTCAAGAGTTTGAAATAAATAGCAGGTATTACGGGGCAAGATCCAGTGGGCTGACGGTATCATTAAATTCCATGGAGGAGGCGTTTGTGTGTCAAACGAATTAAAAGACCATATCAACGAGTATATGCCACATGTCGATAAAATATTAGAGGAACAAAATATCCCAATCCATAAGAGATTCTTTATTGCGGGAAAGTTGCCAGCTTTTACAGGATTTTAAAAGAGCAGAATATGTTGCGCCACCGTGAATCTTCAAAACCCGCTGAGACAAAAAAACCTGTAGAATATGCAGCAAGAGGCCTCTGGCAGCTATGGAGCTGGGATATTACGTACATGAAAACCGATATCAAGGGACAATTCTTTTATCTTTACATGATTATCGATGTATGGAGCCGGAAGATCATTGCAGCAAGGGTTCATGAGCTGTCTTGTGGAGCGTTTGCAGAACGGACAAACGGGCAACTCCCGAAGTTTTGCCGGAAGTGACGGAGATTGAAGGGCTGGTAATAGCGTTCACTTGATTTGAAACCTTAAAAATACAAATGCAGGTTTTGGTGGTGAAGATGCCGTTTTAGAACCTGCATGACAATTTTATGTTTTATGTAAAGTCCTGTTTTTATATGAATATACTAAGAAATAGCTTGCAGGTTCTGTGTGCGGGTTCTGTAAATCGTCATCCGCACCCATTTATCCGGAAAAGATCTGTTAAGGTGGCACTTCATTTTTGCACCAGACACAGAGGAGGGAAAGTCTCTTTTCTTTCAGGAAAGAAAAGGGTAAACAAAGAACACCAAAGCTTGTTTTTTTGGTGTTCTTTTTGAAAACTTGAAAAAAATAATTTGGGCCGTGTTTTTATAAGTATTTGATTTTATGTGGTGCCTGGAGCGGGAATCGAACCCGCACAGCTTTTCAACCGAGGGATTTTAAGTCCCTTGCGTCTACCAGTTCCGCCATCCAGGCATTGCAGATCAAAGTTCAGGTTTTATAGGCCTTTGATTGGCTTTTGTCAATCTTTTGAAACAGGTCTTTTTTTATTTTTATGGAGAAGAAGTAAAATGTTTTTTTCAGAAATCAGTATGTCCGTTGCAGATCGTATCCATCCGGATGACCGTCTTGTTTTTGAGAATACAACGGATGGAATTATTGTTTTGCAGGATGGTTTTCTTCGCTATGTCAATGCCATTGGTGTTCGTATCATGGGATATACCCATGAAGAGCTTGTGGATCATCATTTTCGGGAGTTTGTGCATCCGGAAGATCTTCCCATGGTGGAAATGCGCTATGCCCAGCGTATGAACTATGAGCCTGTTCCCGATGTCTATCCTTTCCGCCTGATAAAAAAATCCGGAGAAGCCAACTGGTTTGAAATTCATGCCATAGAAATTAACTGGAAAGGTCAGAGGGCAAGCCTTACCTTTTTTCATAATATTCAGCGCCGTATGATGGCAGAACAGGCCCTGGGTCAGAGCGAGGCAAAAACCCGCGCCCTTCTGAATGCTGTGCCCGATATGATGCTTCTCCTTGCCCCCGATGGCCTTTGCCTGCACTACAAACCCTTTGAAGATCAGCGGTGTGCCAGCAGGATCTGTACCCTTGAGGGTAAAAATTTAAGGGATATTTTTCCTCAAATGATCATAAGTGCCTGCATGCAGGCCATTCAAAGGACACTTTCCACCCGTGAGATGCAGATTTTTGAGTTCCCCTTTGATTCAGAAAGGGGGCGTATGTATTATGAGGCCCGGGTGGTGGCTTTTGTTGAAGATGAAGTAATTGTTATTGTGAGAGATATTTCGGACAGAAAACGTATCGAAGAAAATCTGATGCAGCGGGAAGCCGATTTGCGCAAGGAAAATCTCAGACTTCGTTCCAGTATCCGGGATCGTTATGGTTTTCATAATATCATCGGTAAAAGCCCTGTTATGCAGAGGGTCTATGACAGTATTCTTCAGGCGGCAGCCTCAAGTGCCCACGTTATTATCTATGGAGAGTCCGGCACCGGCAAAGAGCTGGTGGCAAGGGCCATACATGATCTCAGTGATCGTGCAAAAGAGCCTTTTATCCCTGTCAACTGTGGCGCCATTCCCCATGGATTGATGGAAAGTGAGTTTTTTGGGTATAAAAAAGGGGCTTTTTCCGGAGCGGTTTCCGACAGAAAAGGATATCTGGATCTGGTTTGTGGTGGAAGTCTTTTTATGGATGAAATTGGTGAGATTGATACCAATCTTCAGGTTAAACTTCTCAGGGCCATAGAAGGGGGCGGGTTTATTCCCGTTGGGGGGAGTGAGTTGCATCAGCCGGATCTGCGCATAATCGGTGCCACAAACCGAAACCTTATGGAGCTGGTTAAGCGACGTATGATGCGGGAAGATTTTTTTTACCGCATTAATATAATCCCCGTTCATCTTCCTCCCCTCAGGGAAAGGGGAGAAGATCTGACCCTGCTTATTTACCATTTTATGGAGCAGTTTGCCGAAGATGGCCGTGTACCTGTGATTCCTCCTAATATCATGGCCATGCTTCAGTCTTACAGCTGGCCGGGCAATATCAGGGAGCTTCAGAATGTTATTCAGCGTTATGTGACCATGAATCGTATTGAACTGTCCGGTAAGATAGGAATGGATGAGGCTGATATGGATATTATGCCTGATATGGATACTTCCGGTCATATTCTGGATCTGAAAGAAGCCCTGAGCAGTTTTGAAAAAATATATATAGAAAAGGTGTTGAAAAAGAATCGTTGGAAAAAGGCGGAAACTGCAAAATGCCTTGGTATTCACAGAAAAACCCTTTTCAGGAAAATGAAGGAGTTGGACATAGAATCTTAAAAATAATCCAGAACTGGATATGTTTTAAGGGTTAGCCTGTGGCAATGAATCAATTTTCAGGTTTCTCTCTTCCGAAAATTAGCCTATAGTGATGCTCTAAAAAAAATTTTATTGTTCTGAAGCAACCCGGCAGAATAGTTACCGGGCAGAAGATATCTGTGGAGTCAACATGCGGATTTTTGTGGCAGAAGGTTATATTCAGGCACTGTTGTTTGTTCTTTATCCGGATGGTCGTGTTCTGGCACTGGACGGGGGATGTCACTGCGATGTTAAGGCCATGGAAAGGATGCTGGAAAAAGATCTGGGAAAGCAGTGGACAGACGTTAAACTACAGCTCGTTTCCCACATTCATCCGGATCATGCAGGAGCGGCACCTGTTTTAAAAAGAAAGTACGGTCTTGTGATGGCTGCTCCGGAAGGGATTAACCGGTGGTATGCCGGGACGGGTGGGTTTTTTCAGCATAAGATTGACATATCCCTTGGTTATTTTGTCGTTTATGCCATGAAAAAGCCCTGGAAAAACATTTACTATAAGCGCAAAGTTTGCATGGATTATGTCCTGAAGGATGGAGACCGTCTGCCGGAATTTCCGGACTGGCAGGCACTTTCAACACCGGGCCATACCAACCATGATATGGTATTTTACCATGCCCAGAGCAAGACCCTTTATGCCGCTGATGTTATTTTATATGTAAACAGACGTTTTCAGCTTCCCTTTCCCGTATCCCTTCCCCATGAAATGGAGGAAAGCCTTCTGCGCATCCGCAATCTGGATGTGGAAAGGCTGATACTGGCCCATGGTGGAGTTTTAAAAGTTGAGGGTATGGCAGAAATTGTTGATGGTCTGCTGGTTTTGCTTGCCCGGACCCGGATGAGTCCCATGGTGAGACGTCTCCGGCCCCTGACCCGCTTTTCTCCTGCATTAAAAGATTATCCCGCTTAAAAAGCATGGTGGCTTCGCTTGTAATTGCAGGAAGTATTCTGTCATTTACTGCCATAAGAAAACGGGTACACTCAGGTACCCGTTTTCTTTTTAAAGCCCCCCGCTCTTTTCAAGATCCGTCAGCAGCTGATGCAAAAGCCGCACACCAAATCCGCTGCCGCCAACAGGGCAATAGGCCGATGCCTTGGACAGATAGGCAGGCCCTGCAATATCAATGTGTGCCCACCTTGTCTCACCCGTAAATTCTTTCAGGAACAGTGCTGCGGTAATGGCGCCTCCGTTTCTTGTGGTGGAGACATTGCGCAGATCTGCAAGTTCGCTTTTCAGCAGTTTTTTATAATCTTTGGGCAGGGGCATGGGCCAGCATCGCTCAAAGGTTTCTTCCCCTGCCTTTGCAAGAGC
Organism: Desulfobotulus mexicanus; assembly: GCF_006175995.1. Lineage (NCBI taxonomy): Bacteria > Pseudomonadati > Thermodesulfobacteriota > Desulfobacteria > Desulfobacterales > Desulfobacteraceae > Desulfobotulus > Desulfobotulus mexicanus. Next base: position 8,409 of record NZ_VDMB01000032.1, on the reverse strand, counting down.
ATGGGCCAGCATGGAATCTTCCGTAAAACCCCCGGCAATTTCATCCCCAAGGGCCACCATGCATGCTCCCGTGAGGGTGGCCATATCCAGCATTAAATCCGGTTTTTCCACGTCCGCAAGCCAGGCAAGGGTGTCTGCGAGAATAAGGCGGCCTTCGGCATCCGTGTTCATGACTTCAATGCTTTTACCATTATAGGCCCGGAAAACATCCCCCGGCCTGTAGGCCGTTGCAGACGGCATGTTTTCCACAATGGGAATGGCTGCAATGAAACGAAAGGATGGACGTGTGCGGGCAAGGGCAATGGCAGTGGCCGCAACTGCAGCGGCTCCGGCCATATCCATCTTCATGCCTTCCATGCCCGCAGGCGGTTTCAGGTCCAGCCCGCCGGAGTCAAAGGTGACACCCTTTCCCACAAGGGCGACTGTTTTATCCGCCGTTTTTTCAGGATTGTAATGCAGGGTCAGAAGGCAGGGTCCTGCATCGCTGCCTTGAGCCACGGCAAGCATGGCACCAAAGCCAAGTTGCTCCAGCTCCTTTTTTCCCATGCGCCGGGTTTCAAGGCCTTCGGATGCAGCAGCTTTTTCAAGCATATCGCAAAGGGCTTCGGGTCTTTTGTCATTGGATGGTGTGGAAACCCATGTCCGGGCCAGGTGGGTGGCGGTACAGACGGCCTCTACACCGGCAGCCAGTTTTTCAAGCCTTGGCAGTGCTGCCTTTTCTGCCAGAATGATAATTTTTTCAAGGACCTTGAGTTCACTTTCCTTTTTGTAGACATCAAAGCGGTAGTTGGCCAGTACAAGGCCTTCCAGTATGGCCTTTACCGTGGTCTCACTCTCTAGTCTTTCTTCCGCATCCGGAAGAAAGATGGCAGGGCTTTTTTCCTTTGCTTCCATGGCTGCCTTTACAGCCGCTGCTGCCGCTCTCCGGAACCTTTCTGCATCAAGCTCTTCTTTTTTTCCCACTCCCACCAGGATCACACGGGGAAGGGGCATTTCTTCTGGCATGGAAACAAAGTAGATCTTTTCTGCCTTGCCGCCGAACTCCGGCAGGTTTCTGATTTTTTCACAGAGAAGGGCTTTGTTTTCTTCTTTATAAAGAGGCATGTCTTCAGAGACAAAAAGGATTCTGGTATCCGGTTTTTCTGTCATGCCAGGACAGGTTTGAACAGAAAGCATGGGATCTCCTTAGCTGTAATTAACGGCACTGAACTGCTGCAGTTTTTTAAGATTATGGATGGACCGGACATAGCGCATGGTGCCGGTACGTCCCCGGATTACCAGAGAGTCCGTTGTGGCTCCGCTGCCAGTGTACCGCACACCCGGAAGGAAGGTGCCGCCGGAAATGCCTGTGGCTGCAAAAAAGACATCATCACTTTTGATAAGATCCCGGACGGACCGGATCTTTTTCATGTCAATGCCTGCTGCGTGCAGGGCTTCCCTTTCTTCGCTGCTCTGGGGATCAAGGCGGGTGAGCATTTCACCGTTCAGGCCCCTTATGGCACAGGCGGCCAGTACACCTTCTGGCGTCCCTCCTGTTCCCATCATTATATCTACCTCACAGTCAGGATCTATGGCCATGAGGGCACCGGCAACATCACCGTCCGTGTGGAGCTGAATCCTTGCCCCTGCTTTACGGATGGCTTCTATGAGAGGCTTGTGTCTGGGTTTGTCCAGCACAAAAACAACAAGATCTTCAACATCCTTGCCAAGGGCTTTGGCAATTTTTTCAAGGTTTTCAGGAACCGGAGCATCCAGATCCGCCACATCCCTTGCCGCCTGGGGTACCACCAGTTTTTGCATGTAAAAACTGGGACCGGGGTTGAACATGGTGTCATAGGGAGCCATGCCCACAACGGAGATGGCATTTGGTCTGCCAAAGGCCAGAAGACTGGTTCCTTCTACGGGATCTACTGCTATATCCACCATGGGACCGGTGCCGTTGCCCACGGTTTCTCCGTTATACAGCATGGGGGCTTCGTCTTTTTCCCCTTCACCGATGACAATCCGGCCTTCCACTGGAACGGCGGCAAAGGAAAGACGCATGGCATCCACAGCCGCCCCGTCTCCGGATATTTTATCGCCCCGGCCCAGCCAGCGGGCCGAAGCCAGCGCTGCGGATTCCGTGACGCGCATAAGGTCCATGGCAAGGTTGCGCTGGGGTATTTCCATGGTACTTCCTTTCTTTCTGAGTAATTGTTCAGCACAATTTTTCTTCGTTAAATCGAAAGCCTTTAATCAGGTGCATAGACAACCGGACCATTTGTTCATGACGCAATCTTATTCTTAGAGCTTCTTGCCCTGTGCGGAAGCGGCAAAAACTCGCCGCCACAGGCAGGATAAGCTTTTTGATTACCATAGCAGGCCTTTGTACGCTGCCTTTGTGGTGGCTCAGACAGTTTGCCGCTTCTTATTAGCACTCCGGCACTCAAGCCTGAAAAAGCTTATTGTTTTTTCACAGCAGACTATAGGTTTATGGCTTGAGTGACGGACAAAGCTCTGATCCGAAACGATTGCAATGTCACTCACAAACAGCCCGATTGTCTTTTGCAGGAACCAGTACTTTGAAAACAATACACAATCTTGCATATAAAAATGTTCTGAATAATTACGTTTCTGAATGGATTTTCTGGTGTCCTGCTGGGTGTACCGGCTCACATACCGCAGGTTCTAGCCTTGAGGGTCAGTTTTTCCTCAAAAAAATCAAAGGCTCTCTTCAGAAGAATTTTCTGATGGCCCGGATGACTGATGCGGTGGTCGCCCCCTTCAAAGGCAATAAAGCGTTTGGGTTCTGCCGCCAGTTCATATACCATATGGCCTTCTTCCACGGGTACCACCTTGTCTTCGGTGCCATGAACCACAAAGACATTGCGCATGGCAGGTATGCGTTCCGTCAGGTCAAAATTCAGATTCTCGGTAAAAAAAGATTCCTTGAGTCCGCTTTCTTCCAGAATGGCTGCCATGTCAGCTGGAGCCTGCTGGGTCAGTACCCGGCCCTTGATCAGGGGGGCCACAAGGAAGGTGGCTGCAGGCCTTATGGCGGACCATGCCCCTATGCATGTGGCACCGCCCATGCTGCTGCCAAAAAGTCCGAAGGGTCTTCCAAGGTCTTTGCGCATAGATAGCATTTCCCAGGCTGCCACCATGTCTTCCACGCGGGTTTCAAGGCTGGTTTCCGCAAGGCTGCCTTCGGAATCTCCGGAACCTCTGTGGTGAAAACGGAAGAAACCCACTCCGCAGGCAAGCATTTTATTTGCAAGGTCCACCTGTTTGGCAGAGTCCGCATCACTTAAAAGGCCGTGGGAGCCGATGATAATGGGCGGGTTTTTGGCATCGGGCAGGTGAAGAAAGCCGGAAAGGGAAAAACTGCCGGAAGTAAAGCGAAGGGCTTCGCCCTGTTTTTGGCCTGCTGTCTGGTTTTGAGATGTTTCTTGCATGATTTCCTCGTTGGGTTCATTCTTGTATGCTTGATTTTCCATCGAACAAAAGACTATATAAAAAACTTTTTGCTTTGTCACTTCCCAGAACCTTAAACAATGGATTCCATATGAGCGATATCAGAAAAAGACAGGAAATAGAACTGGATGTTACGGACATGGCCTTCGGGGGCAGGGGACTGGCCCGGATTGATGGTCTGGCCGTTTTTGTGGATGACGCTGTTGCCGGGGACAGGGTAAGGGCCAGGATTTTCAAAAAGAAAAAACGCCATGCAGAGGCAAAAACCCTGGAAGTGCTTTCACCCTCTTCAGACAGGGTTGAGCCCGCATGCATTTATGCAGCCCACTGTGGCGGATGTAAATGGCAGCATCTGAGCTATGAAAAACAGCTTTTTTATAAAACCCTTCAGGTGGGTGAAGCCCTTGAGCATATAGGGGGAATTGAAGGTGTGTCTGTTCTTCCTGCTCTGGCTTCCCCAAGGGCCTTCCACTACAGAAACAAGATGGAGTTCACCTGTACGGACAGCCGCTGGCTTCTGCCCGAAGAGCTTGCCAACCCCGATGTGATAAAGGATGCGGCAATCGGGCTGCATGTACCCGGAGCCTTTGACCGGGTGCTGGATATCCATGAGTGCCACATTCAGCCGGAGATGGCCAGTCCGCTTCTGAATTTTATCCGGGAAGAAATACTTGCATCCGGTCTTCCCATGTACGGACTGAGAAGCCATGAGGGGTTCTGGCGCTTTGTCATGCTGCGTCACAGTCTGATTGATGATGTATTTATGGTGAACCTTGTCACAAAGGAAGCGGATGAAAGTATTCTGAAACCCATGGCAGAGCGTATTCGCACGGCTTTTCCCAAGGTTTGCAGCGTTGTGAACAATGTCACCCGCCGCAAAGCCGGGGTGGCCATTGGTGAAGAAGAGATTCTTTTATCTGGAGAGCCAGCCATTTACGATGCCATTGGTTCTTTCCGCTTTAAGATTTCAGCGAACTCATTTTTCCAGACCAATACTGCAGGGGCTGAAAAACTATATGGCAAGGTGGCCGAATATGCTGACCTTAAGGGTGGTGAAAAGGTTCTGGACCTTTATTCAGGCACAGGCACCATACCCATTTTTCTTTCGGAAAAAGCCTCGGAAATCACAGGCATTGAGATTGTGGAAAGTGCCGTGGCCGATGCCAGGGAAAACTGCCTTGAAAACGGTGTGGAAAACTGCCGCTTCCTTCTGGGAGACATGAAAGATGTACTGCCTGCTCTGGACATACAGCCCGATGTCATTATCATTGATCCCCCAAGGGCCGGGATGCATCCGGATGTGGTCAGCCGGATTCTGGTACTGGCACCGGAACGCATGGTGTATGTGTCCTGCAACCCTGCCACCATGGCTAGGGATCTTGCCATGATGCATAAGGATTACGAGGTGCTTGAGGTGCAGCCTGTGGATATGTTTCCCCACACCTTTCACATTGAGGCCGTGGCAAAGCTCAGGCGGAGACAGGGCTGAACTTTACAATGAAAAAAGGGCGTGTAATTGTTCAGCATAATTTTCCTTTGACAAATCGAATACCTTCAATCAGGTGTATAGACAACCGAGCCATTTGTTCGTGACGCAATCTTATTCTTAGAGCTTCTTGACCTGTGCGGAAGCGGCAAAAACTCCCCGCCACAGGCAGGATAAGCTTTTTGATTACCATTGCAGGCTTAAGTACGCTGCCTTTGTGGCGGCTCAGACAGTTTGCCGCTTCTTTCGCACAGGTCTGCGAAGCTCTGATCCGAAACGATTGCAATGTCACTCACAAACAGCCCGATTGTCTTTTTCTGGAACCAAGATTCTGAAATTAATGAGCATTTTTTTAATGATAAAATGTGCTGAATAACTACCAAGGCTTTTAAGGAATATTTTATGGCAGCATTGCTTACATGGAAAGGGCTTTCCAAAAGTTATGGGGAGCAGCTACTGTTTGAAGACCTTCAGATTGCCGTGGCAGAGGGAGAACGTCTTGGGCTGATTGGCCCCAACGGGTCCGGCAAAAGTACCCTGCTGAGGATTATCGGAGGTGTTACGAGTCCGGATTCAGGTGATGCCCTGATGCAAAAAGGCCTTAAAATGGCTTTTCTTTCCCAGGAGGATTGCTTTGATGAAGGGCTTACCATCAGAGAAGTGCTGGAAGAAGTCGCCGCCGCAGGTCCTGAAGACCCGGATGCCTATGGACGTATCCGGCGCATTATGGGAGAAGCCGGATTCCCCGATCTTGATGCCAAAGTATCAACCCTTTCCGGTGGATGGCGCAAGCGCCTTTCCATTGTCCGGGAGCTGGTGAGGCTTCCTGAGCTGCTGCTTCTGGATGAGCCCACCAACCATCTGGATGTGGAAGGTATTTTATGGCTGGAAGAGCGGCTGAGGGTTGCGGATTTTGCCTTTATAACCGTTTCCCATGATCGCCGTTTTCTGGACAGGGTCTGCCAGCGGATTGTGGAGCTGGGCCGTTATTATCCCGAGGGCTTTTTTTCCGCTATCGGCGGATATGAGCGTTTCCGGGAGCATAGAAATCTTTTTCTTCAGCAGCAGGAAGAAAGGGAAGCAAGGCTTGAAAACCGTATGCGAAGGGAAACGGAATGGCTGCGCCGTATGCCCAAGGCCAGAACCACCAAGGCCCAGTATCGCATTGATGCCGCAGGCAGGCTGGAAGACGAGCTGGCTGCCGTTCGTTTTCGGAACCGTCAGCAGACCCGTGTAAATATTGAATTTGACAGCACCAACCGCAAAAGCAAAAAGCTTGTGGAAGTGTTTGATCTAAAGGGTTGTGTGGAAGGCAGAGACCTTTTTTCCCATATATCCCTTGTTCTTTCACCGGGCATGCGTCTGGGCCTTGCGGGAAGAAACGGAGCGGGTAAATCCACCTTCATGCGCATGCTGGCAGGGGAGCTTAACCCTGACAGCGGAGAAGTCCGCTGGGCAGAGGGGCTTTCTGTGGTGTATTTTGATCAGGCCAGGGAAAATCTGGATCCGAATATCTCTTTAAGGCAGGCCCTGTGTCCGGACGGGGACAGTGTCATGTATCAGGGCCGTAATTATCATGTGGCAAGCTGGGCCTCAAAATTCCTTTTCATTCCAGACCAGCTGCATCAGCCGGTGGCTAAACTTTCCGGCGGAGAAAAGGCCAGAATTCTCCTTGCCAATCTTATGCGCCGTCCTGCTGATGTACTGCTTCTGGATGAGCCCACCAATGATCTGGATATTCCATCCCTTGAGGTACTGGAAGACAGTCTGCAGGAATTTCCCGGTGCTGTGGTTCTGGTATCCCATGACCGCTATCTCATGGATACTGTATGCCAGCGGGTGCTGGGTTTTGATGGTGAAGGTAATACCGGGCTTTTTGCCACCATGGACCAGTGGTTGGGCGATCTCAAGGCTAAGGAAAATCCAAAGGAGAAAAAAAACGGGGATAAGCCCGCCAAAAAGGGAAAAAAGAAAAACAGTGGTAAACTTTCTTACAAGCTTCAGCGGGAGCTGGACAGCATGGAAGAGAGGATTCTTGAGGCCGAAACAGAGCTTGGGGATTGCAATAAGCGTATGCTGGCTCCCGAGGTTCAGGCGGATGCAGAAGTTCTGCAGGCTTTATGCACGGAACTTGAAGAGGCAGGCCGCAGGGTGGAGGCCCTTTATGCAAGATGGGAGGAGCTGGAAGCCCTGCGGGAGGAGGCCGAAGGTCAGGGCATTTCCGGGTGACTGCTTTGAATGGGTAGGAGTGGCGGCGATATTTCTGTGAGGTATGTAAGTTTAAATTGCTGTCTTGAAAACCGGGTCCACTATAATCATCTGACAGACAAAAGGAGACTGTAAAGCATGTTGTTTATCAGACCATGCTCCATGGTTTTTCTTTGGCTGCTCATTGTAATCGGAGTTTTCTGCCCCGTTTTTACCTGTGCATCAGATGGTGTAATGCACGATCTCCTGAGTGATCAGCGCAACTATTACTCCAAAGACAGACTTCTTCGACTTGGTTTCGCTTTTAGTGGTGGTGCAATATTAGCAAATACATTTTTTGATGAAGAGATTCAAAGCCATTATCAGGATCGAATGAGAAGTAAGAAAACGGATGATTTTTCTAAGCATGCAAGATTTTTTGGGGAACGAGATTATATTATACCCATTTCTCTGGCTCTGGCGAGTCTGTCCCTTGTTGAAGAAGACTCCTTAATTGGAGAATTTGGCAGCAAGACAGCAAGATCATATTTTGTTGGCGGTATACCCGTGTTTGCAATGCAACGAATTACAGGTGCAGGCAGACCAGAAGAACACGATCACGGGTCTGAATGGCGTCCATTGGACGATTCAAACGGTGTAAGCGGACACGCCTTCATCGGTGCGGTCCCGTTTATTGTGGCGGCCAGAATGAATGATAATATATTTATCAGATATGCATTATATGCTGCTTCGCTGGCCACTCCCTTTTCAAGGGTCAATGATAATGCCCACTTTGCCTCTCAAGCTGTATTGGGATGGTATATGGCCTATGAAGCAGTTGGGGCCGTGCATGGAAGGGAAAGCAATAAGAGTATTGCAGTTGCCCCTGTTGTTGATCGGGATTATTATGGCCTGACAGTTTCTGTATCATGGAAGTGAAGGGCTGGCTTTCACTCAATGCATCTACTTAAAAATCCGATTTTTATTCGACTCGGTGAAATCCAGGGAGACACTGATGAAAGAATGGGAAAATAATAAAGATGCACTCGCAAAAAGTCTCAAGCCATATTTTGTGAGGAAAAGTTGAAAAGATTGTTCCGGGACAAAAATATCCTTACAAATTGATGAATCGAGTCTGGTAGATGTAAAATGCGCTCTTTGACAACCTTATGAAGGGCAAATTTAAGGGTGTTTGCCCCCTCACCTCCCCTTTTTACCCTTTTGAGGCGATTTCTGAACGCAGTTGCCCTCAGGATGTTTAATCCTGTCACTTTGAGTACCGC
>NZ_VDMB01000031.1 GCF_006175995.1 Desulfobotulus mexicanus | reverse complement strand
AAACAGATGCGCCCATGATGACTCCAGAAGAGCCAGCCTCTTTGGACCAAGATGCTCAAACGGGCTGAACATGTCGTACTGTTTGTGATCTTTAACGTAGATCATGCAAAATCCTTATAATAGATTAATATCACAGGATATATATAACAAAAACGGCTCCTTGAATCAATAGCAAAACCACATAAAAACAACAAATTTAAAAGGTTATGGAATTTTGTTTTTTTTTGCGAGTCCATCATATTATATTTAATGATTTAGACAATACAATAGAGGTGTTTTATGGCGAGCGTACAGGTAAAAGTAGATGATCAGTTAAGGGCCAGGGCACAGGCAGTCGCAGCTGATATGGGATTGGATCTGGCTTCCGCTATCCGGATGTTTTTAGCTCAGATGGTACGGGTAAATGGTTTGCCATTTCAGCCATATGCAGATCCTGATCCTTTCTACAATGTCAAAAACCAGTCTCACCTGGCAGACGTTGCTGCGGATTTGAAACAAGGGAAAAATTGTTCAGCAAGAGACTTGATAAAAGATTAAAAAATTTATGTTAATCTGGCATGATAAAGCTTGGGCTGAATATCTGTACTGGCAGATTCAGGATAAAAAAACCTTAAAAAAATAAATGATATTCTTAAAGAAATTCAACGCAACCCCTATAATGGAACAGGCAAACCCGAGCCATTGAAAGGTAATCTTTCAGTCTTCTGGAGCCGCCGTATTGATCACCGTCATCGTCTGGTCTATTCAATTGACGGAAATGATTGCTACATTGCCCAGTGCAAAGGGCATTATGACGATGATTGATGATATTCAAACACACCCAAGTACCAGTCAAATACCACCCAGATTACGGCAATACCCTTGCTGGCTCAATTCTTAAAAGAGGAAAAGAAGTGGAGCAGAGCTGGCCCCCGTACATGCAGCCATCCTGAAAAACAATTAAAAAAAATCTGATTCCTGATGTCAATGGCCAATACTTTTGATCCATATATGGCCATTAAAAATGCCCGCCCTCAAACGAACGAGACTATTCTTCAGGCTTCACAAATCTCACCGCCTTGCCACCACATATTTTGCAGATACCACTAAGAATAAGGGCTTTTCCCTTTACAATCGGTGTTCATTACATTATTTTAGTTTACCTTCTAAGTTAAAATAAAAAAAACCATTGATTCAAAAAGTGAAATAAGACCATGAAGCGTGATCTACAAGGCCATTACGTAACCATTTCGACCATCGGGGAAAAGACACAAGCCTTTGTTCCGGCTCCGTTACCACCCACACCACCGATTGAGTGGTCATCAGAACTCCGGGAAAAGTTTGATCAGGCCCTGCTGGCTCTTGGTCGTCTGGACAGCGTTTCAGTATTGCTGCCGGACACTTCTCTCTTCCTTTATATGTATGTACGCAAAGAGGCCGTTCTGTCCTCAATGATCGAGGGAACCCAATCCTCCCTTTCAGACCTGCTGTTATTCGAGCTTGAACATCAACCCGGTGTGCCGCTCAATGACGTGCAGGAGGTCAGCAATTATGTGGCGGCGTTGAATCATGGCTTGAATCGGTTGAATGAAGATTTTCCGCTCTCGCTTCGCTTACTGAAAGAGATTCATAGCGTTCTGCTGTCGAAGGGGCGTGGCAAGGAGTGTGATCCGGGTGAGTTTCGTAGAAGCCAGAATTGGATTGGTGGCAGCTGTGCCGGTACGGCGGCGTTCGTGCCTCCGCCTCCGGAATATGTTCAGGAGTGCATGGGCAAGCTGGAGTTGTTTTTACACGATCAGCCGCAAAAGACCTCGGTTCTGATCAAAGCTGCGTTGGCGCATGTTCAGTTTGAAACGATCCACCCGTTTCTCGATGGTAACGGGCGTCTTGGTCGTTTAATAATTACCTTACTGCTTTGTTCTGAGAAGGTACTGAAGGAACCCATGCTCTACCTGAGTTTATATTTCAAGACTCATCGGCAGCGGTACTATGAGCTGTTGAATGAGATCCGCTTGACCGGTGACTGGGAGGCATGGCTCCATTTCTTTGCTGATGCGGTCATTCACACAGCAACACAGGCAGTGAATACAGCTCAACAATTGATGAGGCTTTCAGCTGAGGATGGCCAGCGGATTAATGGACTGAAGCGTATTTCCGGCTCGGCACACCTGATTCACAAAGCGATGCTGGAACGACCGATGGCTTCGCCAAACTGGATAAAGGAAAAGACCCAGCTTTCACCGGCTACAGTAAACGCGTGCCTGCGTGAATTAGAGCAGCTTGGCATCGTCAAAGAAGTAACCGGGCAGAAGAGAAACCGCATCTATTCCTATGTGGAATATATCCGGATCATGAACGAAGGCACCGAACTGCCACGCTGATCGGGTATGCGGAAGGAATGTTCAAAAAAAACTACCCGAAAGCCATAAACAGGCCTCCGGGCAGTCATAAAATCTCTTTTTCAACCTTTTCACCGCCTGAAGCAACTTGAACCAGCGGCAAATACAGATTCAGGAACCAGACTATCGCACTGTCACCCTCGCAGCAGCGGGTTTCATGGCCTTTTCCGAAACCGTTTCCTGACGGCTGACGGCAGCATCAAGGCTTCCGCTGGAAATCAGAGCGTGGGTAACCACGCTGCGCAAAAGCTTTTCCTTGAAGTTTGAAGGCTGATCCAGCCCCATGCGTTGCAGGAAGGGATGGGCTGACTCAGGAGCAGGCCTGAACAGACCACCGAGAATACCGCCTATGGTGGCCCATTTTTTCCGGGCTATATTCTGTTTAAGTCCCCGCAGGGATCTCCCAAGAACCTGTTCTTCCCTTGTAAATTCCGATCCAAAGGGAAAAGGTGCAAAAACAGCCTGATTTTTATATTTTGCCGCAAGGGCGTTAAGGCGCTGGGGCGTGTTGTTGCGGAAGGCTTCGGGAATAATATAATGTTGTGGAATTTTACCCGCATCCTTTGCCTTTTTCAGCAGGCCTTCCTGGAATCTGGAATCCGTCACCGCAAGGACCCTTGAGATGATTTCCCTGTCCGAACGCCCCCGCAGATCCGCAATGCCGTATTCCGTCACCACAATATCCCGCAGATGGCGGGGAATGGTGGTGTGACCATAATTAAAGACCACATTGGATACGGTCTGCCCTCCCCTGAACCCGGTGGAGCGAAGCATCATGATAAGCCTTGCATCCTTTAAGGCATGGGCCATGGCCACAAAATTGTACTGCCCCCCCACACCGGAAACCACACGGCCATCTTCCAGGGCATCGGAACAGACATTGCCCAGAAGTGAGAGCTTCATGCCCGTGTTCACAAAACGGGCATCTTTGCGCTGAAGGGCCCGCAGCCTTTCATTGCCATAAAGCTGGTTGACCACATCCACCCCTGTCATGCTGAAAAGCCTGCGTTCATCGGCATCCATGGTGCGCAGACCTTCATAGAAATCATTGGAACCGATGAAAAAGCCTGCATGGAGCAGCACTCCGTTTTTCAGGCTGCCACCACAAAGGGCCCCTGCCAGCTCCTTTCTGTAATTTTCATCCCTGAGATCCGCTGTCCAGAAATTGCCAGCCCTGTCTTTAATCTGAAAATCATCATATACAAGACCCTCCTGAAAGAGTCCGTAATACTGAAGGATGTCAAAATCTTCTTTCATCAGCATGGGATAGAAGGGTTTTTCGGAAAGAAGCATAGCCAATGCCTCAGGCCTTACCACTTCCTTCAGAGATCCATCATTTACAAAGCGCTGCAGATTTTCATTCTGGTAGACTTTACGTTTAAGAATACCGGCCTTGTAAAGGTACATAAAGGCTTCCACCAACATTTCTGTTGCACCGTAAAGCCCTTCTTCAAAGGGCTTTCTGCCGCCGATACTGTCCACAAGGTCTCCATAGTGTTCCTCAATCCCGGCATCGGCCAGCAGGCTGCGGTAGACATCATTTTTTTCATGGCGCAGGATAAGGCTGTCCGCAATGGCATCCCCCAGTGCGCCAATGCCAATCTGCAAGGTACCGCCATCTTTTACAAGGCTGCTCACATGCAGCCCTATGGCATGATCCGCCACGGCAACGGAAGCCTTAGGCACTGAAAAGAGAGGCGTGTGCATCTCCTCCCCTTCAAGGACAATATCAAATACATCCGGTGTGTTCACCGCATCTCCGTACATGAAGGGAAGATGCCGGTTTACATGGGCCACATGCATGACACGACGTCCTGCTGCCTTGGATTTTTCCATATAATCAATGATATCCTGCCCCAGATCCGAGTTACAGGAATCGCTGAACACAAGCTGCCCGTTTTCCTCTCCTCTGGCCACAATATGGCAATAAACATTGATGGCATTAACCTCAAGATCCCTCACCACATGGGTATAATTGCTGCTGATATATTCCTGCTGGGCTGCGGGTACATTCATATAACTGCCAGCTTTGTAGAAAAATTCGCGGACCGTGACATTTTCCGGCATTTTTCCATTTCTGTAATCTTTCATATAATCAAAATCCGGGACACCCTCCCAAATGCGGGCCACAATGGGTTCCAGCATGCGCCGTTCCAGCTCACTGGAAGGGGAAGGCTTTTCCAGAGCAAGGGCCGTGAGGATGGTGAGTTTCATTTCAGGATCTTTTTTCGCCCTTGCATAAAGACCATTGGTAACATGGTGGGATTTACCCAGCGCAAGGGGCATTCCCAGAACAACGTCCTTGCCCACGGTTTCAATGATGGTATCCACACAGGCTTCCACATCGGCCATAAAACGGGTTTGCATTGCTGTCATGGGTATTCTCCTTTTTTCATGGTGAACGGGGATCGGATTGTAAAAATTTCATTTTTTGCATAGTATCCTCCCTGTTCGTGAAAAAAAATCCGGCACCCACGGTTTTAAGAACCCATGAAAAACCTTTTTTAGCATAGGTCAAAGACCCATGTTCTGCACCTGTCTGATATCTGTATAAGGTACACCCAAAAAATGGAGAAACCCCATGAGACCCCTGCACAGTCTCCGTCAGTCAGGCTCTGGATTCCTTAAGGAAACCAGAAAACTGAAACGCCGCATCCAGAGGCTGGAAGGCGATGCAGCAGCCCTGCGAAAAGCTCAGCAGGCCCTTAAAAAATCCGAAGAAACCTACCGCACCGTATTTGCCAATACGGGAACGGCAACCATGCTCATTGAAAAGGATGCCACCATCGCCATGGTGAATGCGGAATTTGAAAAACTGTCCGGTTTCAGCCGCCACGAGGTGGAAGGACGACAGGTCTGGACGGTCTTTGTGGAAAATGTGGCCGACCGGGAGCGCATGAAGCACTACCATCACTTGAGAAGAATTGATCCCGATGCCGCCCCCAGAACCTACGAATGCCGCCTGCGGAATAAAAATGGTGATCCCCTCATCGCTACCATGACCGTAGCCATGATTCCCGGAACCCTGCAAAGCATTGCATCGGTACTGGACATCACCCAGCGCAGAAAAACCGAAGAAGCCCTTAAAATATCCGAGGAAAAATTTGCCAAGGCCTTTCACTCAAGCCCAGTGGCCATGATGATTGCCACCATGGATGAAGGTCTCATACTGGATGTCAACAATACCCTCCTGAAAATGACCGGCTATCCGGAAAAAAGCATTGTCAGCGCAAAGATAAGGGATATGGCCTTCTGGCCGGACACGGATCTTTTTAAAAGCCTTGCAAGGGAACTGATGAACCATGGCCAGTTCCATCAGCGGGAAATGACTTACAGAACCCATGGAGGTGAAATCCGCCACGGCAATCTCTCCGCAGACATTGTGGATTTCAACGGCAAGGCCTGCATGCTGACAGCCATTCTGGATATTACGGAACAAAGAAGGCTCGAAAAAGAAATTTTACGCACCAGCGAAGAAGAGCGCAGAAAAATCGGCTATGATCTCCATGATGATCTGGGCCAGCATCTTGTGGGCGTTGAGGCCATGGCAAGCCTGCTGCACAAAAGGCTGCTTGCCGCAGAAAGTCCCGGTGCAATTCTAGCAGGAGAAATCACAGAGCTGATCCGCTCAGCCACAACCAAAACAAGAAACATTGCCAAGGGCCTCTGCCCCGTGAATCTGGATGCAGGGGGGCTGGCCGCAGCCCTTTCCCAGCTGGCAGAGCACATAGAAAATGTTTTCGAAGTCCAGTGCCGTTTTGAAGCAGACACACAAGATATGAAAATGGATCACAATACTGCGGTGAATCTCTACCGCATAGCCCAGGAGGCCGTCAGCAATGCTCTGCGCCATGGCCGTGCAGATCAGATTCACCTTGGCCTCAACAACAAAAAACAGGGTATATACCTCTTTATAAAGGATAATGGACAGGGCCTGCCCCATCCCCTTCCCAATCAGGGTATGGGGCTTGGAATCATGACCCACAGGGCCAGACGCATTGGTGCTGACATCGAAATCCGAAACCGCAGCCCCCATTCAGGAGCAGAAGTCCTATGCCGCATACCGCACGTATTCTGATCGTGGATGACCACCCCGTATTCCGCAAAGGTCTTGCCCACCTCATCAATGAGGAAAGGGATATGACCATATGCGGAGAAGCCGAAGACGTGGATGCCGCACGTACTGCCTTTGAAGAGCTGGAACCGGACATGGTCATCATTGATATAACCCTGAAGGACAAAAGCGGCCTGGAGCTTCTTTCTGAAATCCAGAGCCTCAGACCCAAAATCCCTGCCCTCATTGTTTCCATGCACGATGAATCCATGTATGCGGAAAGGGCCTTCAGGCTGGGAGCCATGGGCTACATAATGAAAGGGGAAATGAGCGACACCATCATTCAGGCCATACGTCAGGTGCTTTCCGGCAGCATCTATGCCAGCCAGACCATGGTCAGCCGCATGGTGGGACGCTTAAGCCGCAAGGCAGACCCGGCAAGTCATCCCGTGGAAACCCTCTCTGATCGGGAGCTGGAAGTCTTTCAACTCATGGGAAAGGGTTTTCAGAGAAAGGAAATTGCAGACCTTCTTGGAGTGAGTGCCAAAACCGTGGGGAGCTACAGGGAACTGATCAAAAAAAAGCTGAACGTGAACACATCCGGAGAGCTGATGAGGGAAGCGGTGGAATGGGTGAGCAGGCGATAATTCAGCTAATGGTAGGAAATGTTTTCTGACCCGGTTTCCTGAGTCAGAGCAGAATCGAAAAAAAACGATAGTAATTGTTCAGCATATTTTTCCAAGTATCATGCCTGCCAGATAGAGATGCACAGGCACCAAAGCTATTTGCCTGTGACGCAATCTTATTCGGGAGCTTCTTGCCCTGTGCGGAAGCGGCAAAAACTCCCCGCCACAGGCAGGATAAGCTTTTTTATTACCATAGCAAGCTTTCGTACGCTGCCTTTGTGGCGGCTCAGACAGTTTGCCGCTTCTTTCGCACAGGCCTTCAAAGCTCTGATCCGAAACGATTGCAATGTCACTTGCAAACAGCCAGGGTGCCTTGCAATAGTACGAAGCTGCTGAAATTTCAGCGTTGGAATTTCTGAATAAAATGTGCTGAATACTTACAAACGATAAAAATATCAGAACGGAAGGGAAATCCTTATACTGCCCCTGTCCAAGGGAAAATCCGCTTCTTTTCTGAACCGGGACAGCACCTCAGCCTCGTGGCTGGCATCAATATTACGGTTGGTCAGGCGGACCTCATCCATACCGCCCTTCATGCTGCCTCCGTAAAAACCCAGAGTGATCAGCCCAAGAAAGGTTCCCAAAACCGGAAGATCCTGATCAAAGGCTTCCCATGAAGCCGCTCCCATGCCAAGGGTCAGGAAAAAAGCCGTGGTCCCCGCCTGCCTCCGGCCCGTATAAAAATAACCGCCGCCGGGAACCACCCCAAAAAATCCTGCCAGAAAAGGACTTTTTCTACCCTTTTCCGGTCTCTCCTGCCATGCCACCCAAAGCCCTTCCGCCTCCCTGCGATCCTCACCCGTCAGAAAATCCCAGCGAGCCGCAGCACCTTGGAAATTTCCAGCCTTCAGATACTGCCCCCCTGCCATCCAGAGGGCAGCTGTGCGCATATCCTCATTTTCCATGGACCGTAAAAGATTCTCCGCCCAGAGCACCGACTGTCCGGCCTCGCCTTCCCCGGCATAAAGGGAAGCCAGAACAAGGGCAGCCATAGAAGCCTCAGGCTCACCGCCTTCCCTGTGGATATGGCGTAAAAGCCCTGCCGCTTCTTCAGTTTTTCCCTGTTTTTCATAGGAAAGGGCCAGATAGATTGCTGCTTCATGCCTGCGGGAATCTTCGGGGCAGGCGTGGATAAAACGGTCCAGACCTAAAACCGCAAGATCCCATTTTTGCTCCTGATAACGGATCAATCCATAGTCAAAAAGATCCGCCTGCCTGCACTCAAAGGGTTCTGCGGCATGGACAGGCATAAAAGAAAACAGGAGGAAAAGAAAGAACAAGGATTTTAAAATATTGCAATCACCTATCACATCAGATCCAGTATTTTAATTGATTTAATTCCGGTGAAAGGCACACAGGCTGTTCGCGAGTAAATTGTCCGTACCCATGCCTTGCCTACCTGTTATGAAAAACAATCATAACCCCTGTCTTCCTTTATATACCTCAAGGATTATGGGGTTGTGGTTAATACGCTTATCACTGCCCTGCCCCAGCGTCCCGAAGCCCTCACCGCTCTGGAATCCATAAAAAACGATGTAAATCACAAGGTTCAGGAACTGGTTCTAACGACCATCGAAAGCGAAGCTTTTTTCAACTGATATCTGAAAAATCAGATCACTGCTATACCTCAACCATCATCCGCAGACCCGGCGGCAGGGATTCTCCGAACATGGCCTTTTCCTCCTGCTGTTCCATGGGTACTACGGCCCCAAGGCAGGTCAGGGCCTGCCTCTTTTCCGCATCCTGATTCATGCCCAGTTCAGCCACAAGCTTCTGCCGCAGTTCAGGGGAAAGATCCCTTACCCTGTCGCCCGTCATGCGGGCCATGGGGATGAGCACAGATGCCCCGGCCTCGGGGTCCGTCCATGGCATATCCATGAGGGCCTCCACCCAGCCTGTAATAACAGAAGGGGGCAATACCCGGTCTGCCGGACCATAAAGCATGTTCCGGCTGCAGAGCCTTGAAAAGGCCCAGAAAAGACGCTCCGGTGTTTTTCTCGGATTAAGCCCGGGAAAAAGGGTTGTGGCACAGCGGGTTTTATCCTGCACACTTAAGTGTTCCATATTGGCTATGGCGGACCAGATTTCCACCATCTCCTGGGAAATGGGGGCCTTTTTCCCTTTGCTTTTGGGAAAAAGCAGGGGCGAAAGATCCTGAAGAATCTGCCGCTGTCTTCCCGGCCCAAGGCCTGCTGCCACCCTGCGCCACAGAATCCACCATTCATTTCTGTTCTGGGCTTTGTTGGCAAAAACAGGCCCGTCCCTGTAAATTTTCCAGAGTTTTCTAATGCGCTCCTCATCAAAGGCCTCGCCCGTGCCGGGCCTTAAACAGAATCCCAGAAGGTTCAACCAGCGGGTTTCATGGGCAGGAGATATGGTCCGCAGATCCGGCTCCGCAATCAGGGCATCGGATATCTTCCTCAGAAGATCCAAAGGCCACTGGTTTTTCGATAAAAGAACAATGGCTGAAATCTCCCGGACGGGGTTGTCCACACCGCCTGCATCCTCAAAGGCCATGAGGGCTGCACATACGGCGGAATCTATGCGGTCCGCATCCACCGTTTCCCTGTTTTCCGGCACATAAGCCTGCACCTGCTGCCGAAGCTGGAAGGAAAGCTCCCATCTGTGATCCGTAATTTCCGAACGGCACCATAGGGCAAGGGAACCCATTTCCGTATAGGCCGCAGCCATGTGAACGGGAATGTTCCGGGCTTCATCCTTTTTGCCGAAGCGGATGAGGGTACGCAAAGGGGGAAGGGAGGCCAGTGAATCATCAATATCCACAAGATCTCCGGCTTTATCTCCGGAACGAAAGCTTGAGGCAAAAACATCAAACTGCACCGGCTGATTGGCCTGTACCTCAAAACGGCTCTGGGGAAGATCAATGGTGCTTCCTTCATCTAAGCCCCTCTCCACAAGGCAAAGCGCCTTTCTTTTCTCACCCACGGCAATACCCACATAGTAGCTTCTGGGGCTGCCGCTGCCCACCTTCACGCCCATGCCGGATTTGACCAGACCGTAATAGGCCGCACCCAGAGAAACGGCCAGATCCGGGGCGGGATTTTCCAGCTCCACGGGAACTTCATCCGGAGAAAGACCGAAAAGGGCGGGAATGGAAGAGCGGATGCGGTCACGGATTACAAGGGGCTTTAAGGCCCCCCCGTTAAAGAGGATGTGATCCGGCCTTGGTGTTCTCTGCATCCTCCTGTCCACCTCATCTTTATGACCATGGAGAAAGGCGGCCATATGACGGGTCAGGGCCGGGTCCTGGGCATAGGGAAGACCGAATTCCGTGACACCTCCCATCACCGGTTTTTCCCGTTTCAGGTCATCGGGGCCTGTGTTTGGGAAAAAGCCCTCCAGCACCACCCTTTCCACCTCATCCTTTTCCAGAAAGGTGGAAAGGGTATCCCCTATGAGTTTACGACCTTCCCCCACAAGGGTAATGCGTTCCTTCTCTTTTTTACCGTCCAGCAGGTTTTCCTTGGCTGACCGGCAGAGGTGACAGAGAATCTTCCAGCGGTCGCCCGAAAGGGAAATATCCCCTTTGCCAAGCTTCATCTCCACCAGGCGGGCCAGTGCCAGATCCACGTTGTCCCCACCCAGAATCAGATGCTCACCCACGGCAAGGCGCTCAAAGCGGGGACTTCCTCCGTCTTCGCTTTCCTTGAGGCTGATGAGGGTAAAATCCGTGGTGCCGCCGCCCATGTCGCAGACCAGCACCAGTTCACCGGGCTTAATGAAGTCCATCCAGTTTTTTTCATGGCGCAGCAGCCATGAATAAAAAGCAGCCAGAGGCTCCTCCAGCAAGGTCACCCGAGGAAGCCCTGCGTTTCTTGCGGCTTCAAGGGTCATTTCCCGAGCCACCTCGTCAAAGGAGGCTGGAACGGTGATGGTTACTTTCTGGTGTTCCAGATGGCAGTCCGGATCTTTGGCATGGAAAACATTCCAGGCACTGCGGATATGGGAGAGATAATGAGCCGTGGCCTCTATGGGAGAGAGTTTAGGCACTTCCTTAGGAGCCCCCCAGGGCAGAATGGCCGCCCTGCGGTCCACCTGATCATGACAGAGCCAGCTTTTGGCGGATACCACCATCCGGGCAGGTACTTTCCCGCCGTAATCCCTTGCAAAAACACCTGCAAAAATATCCGTGGATTTCGGCCATGGGTGGGTGATGGCCTCCATATCCATTTCGTGGGAGCCCGGAATATACAAAAAAGAAGGCAGTACGCTGTTAGGGGCAAAAACACCTGCACCCGTGAGCTGGGATACGGGAAAGCTTTTTATATCGCGGGAAGCCTCCCTGAGATCCACAAAGGATACTGCAGAATTGGTGGTTCCGAGGTCTATGCCCACCACAAAGGCGGGTTGGCTGGTCTGCATAAGAATTTCCAGAATTTAGGTGTGTAACTGTCTGCGGAAAGGCCTTAAGGACTTTAAGGACCTTAAAGTCCTTAAAGACCCTAACCCTAAAGGCCATAAATATCTAAAAAACCTGAACATGCCTTCATAAAATCATAAGTTTCAGGACCGGGCTTCCCGGACCTGAAAGGCAAGATCCCAGGTTTTTTCATCCCTGGTGGAAACACAGAAAAACTCCAGGGTTCCCACCTCCGTGGCACGCACGGCAAGGGTTACGGGAATCCTTGCCTCAGCTTCCCCCTCCAGCAGGGTTTCAATGCGGGTCACAGGCGTGATGGCCCCCTGCCAGTCCTCAACAACAGAACCGGGGGCATCTTCCTTTCTCGTGGTGGAAGCCAGCAGTTCAAAGGAGGCAGGCACGCCAACGCTGAGCATATAGGTTTTATCCCTCAGGCTGACCTCCGTTCCCTCTTCCATGCCAAAAGGCGCAATGCAGAGGGCTTTTTTGGGCATGGGAATTCCCGGTACAGCAGGCATGGACGCTGCCACACCGATATAATATGTACGGTTAAGGCCGCTGCGGATACGGATACCTTTTCCCCGCCTTGCCCAGCCATAATAGGCTGCCCCAAGGGCTACGGCACGGTCTCCGGCTTCATTGACAAGCTCCCTCACCTCTGTGCCATTCTGCCATGAAGCCATCACATCCCGGACCCGCTGACGCAGCATGGCAGGCTTCATCACCCCGCCATTGAAAAGAACGGCAGAAGGACTGGCACCGGTTTCCGCTAAGAAAGCCGCAAGATGGCGGGTAATGGCAGGATCAGCCTCATATCCAAGGCCGAATTCACTCAAGCCGGAACCTTCGGGCTGCACGGGCCTGGAATCCGCCCCGCACTCTGGAAAAAAGCCCGCCATGATGAGCTTCTGCACCTCTTCATAGGCCACTTCCGATTTAATGGTTCCTGCAATGAGGCCACTTCCCCGGCCTGCTATACTTACGGCAAGACTCCCCTTTTCAGGATTTTCCAGAAGGCTTTCCTTGACCTGCCTGCAACGCTGGATCATCCCACGCATCTGCCAGGCATCCAAAGCCCTGTTTTTTGCCGCAAGGCCTGCGGCCACATGGTAGGCAAGGGTTAAATCCATGTTGTCGCCACCCACCAGAAGGTGTTTGCCAACGGCTATGCGCTCCAGCTCCAGCCTGCCCTCTGCATCCTGTACCCGGATCAGGGAAAAGTCGCTGGTACCACCGCCCACATCGCAGACCAGAAGGGTGTCCCCCGCCTGCACATGCTCCCGCCATGCCTCTTTTCTGGCGGCAATCCAGGCATAAAAGGCCGCCTGAGGTTCTTCCAGCAGCACAAGGCGTTCCAGCCCGGCTTCACGGGCAGCCCGTACGGTAAGATCCCTTGCCACGGCATCAAAGGATGCGGGAACGGTCAGAAAAATTTCCTGATTCTCTAAACGGCCTTCCGGCCCCTTTTCCCTGAAATGATGATTCCATGCCGCCCTGACATGGGCGAGTATGGCTGCGGATGCCGCCACTGGAGAAAGTCTCTGGTCAGCTTCCACATCTTCGGATTCCCATGGAAGGACGGGACCTTCCCTATCCACAAGATCGCTGCACAGCCAGGACTTGCTGCTGGCAATCTGTCTGCCGGGAACTTCAGCCCCCCTTTCCCGGGCATGGATGCCCACCACAGGGCCTGTTCCGCCCCAGGGCAGGATCATCTGTTCTGCTTCCCGCTCTTCGGGGATGTAAAGAAAAGAAGGCAGTACACCTGCACTTTCCACCACGCCGGGTCCGTTAATCTGGGGAATATCAAGTATGGAAAATTCCGGTGCCTCATCCTGCACCTCCTGTAAAGGCGCATAAGCCACCACCGTATTGGAAGTTCCAAGGTCAATGCCGACCACATAGGAAGGAAGGGTCACGGAAAAGCTCCTTATATATTTTTTTTAGTATCTTTAGGGTCTTTAGAGTCTTTAGAGTCTTTAAAGTCCTTAGAGTCCTTAGAGTCTTTAATGAAGGCAGGCACCAGAGGCCTGCCGAGTTTAGAGCCTTTAAGATCTTTAAATAAACCGTGAGGATAAAAAGTGTTGTAGGGGCAGACCCCTGTGTCTGCCCGTTTTTAAGGTCTTTAAGGTCCTTAGGGTCTTTAATAAAAGCAGTCCCCTGTGCCTGCCCGTCTTTAAGCTCTTTAGATCCTTACCGCTTAGAAAAGGCCTCCAGCAACCGGGAATGGATGTTTTCAAATCCACCATTGGACATCACAAGCACAAGATCACCGGGTCTGGCTTCTCCGGCAAGAAAATCCACAATACCTGAAGCATCATCAAAGCTTTGGGCGCAAAGCCCCTTCAGCCTGAGATCCTGCACAAGACTTTCTGCGGAAAACCGCTCTTTTTCATCCACCTTTTCCGGACAGGGAATTTCCCTTATACAGACAAGATCCGCATCACCAAAGCTTTCGGCATAGGCCTGCTGAAATACCCTTCGCATACTGGTGTTGGTTCTGGGCTCAAACACGGCAATGAGTCTTCCTGCGGCATGGGGCCGAAGCGCCTTCAGGGTTTCCCGCACGGCTGTGGGATGATGGGCAAAATCATCCACCAGCATAATGCCGCCTTCTGTCCCCCGAATCTCCTGCCTGCGTTTCACCCCGGTAAAGGAAGCCACCGCCGAAGCAAGGGTTTTTCCGTCAATGCCAAGGCTTTCGGCCACAGCAGCTACGGCAAGGATATTCATACGATTGTGTTCACCGGGAAGAATTGTTTCCATGCGGCTAAAAAATTCACCGTCACGGAATATGGAAAAACGCTCCACAGGGGAAGCGATCTCAAGATCCCCCACAGACCAGCCCGGCCCTGAAGGGCCTCTGCCAAAACGTCGTATCCTGTCCGGCCCCAGACCACTCTGGGCAAGAACTTTTTCCGCAGAAGATGAATCCTTGCAGCTCACCAGCAGGGCATCCGGGGCCAGCCCCTTCACAAATGCGGTAAAAGTCTTTTCTACGGCAAGAAGATCCTCAAAAATATCCGCATGGTCAAATTCTATACCCGTCAGAATAGCCCTGTGGGGAGTAAAATGCAGAAATTTTGAGCCTTTGTCAAAAAAAGCCGTATCATACTCATCCCCTTCCAGCACCACAAAGGGGCCATGACCCATGCGAAAATTAGCGGAAAAATCCTTGAGAATACCACCGATCATGAAACCCGGAGAAAGACCTGCCTTTTCCAGCACCCATGCCATCAGGGCGCTGGTGGTGGTCTTGCCATGGGTGCCCGTAATCACGATGGCCTTTCTGCTGCCCACCAGAAAATGATTAAGGGCCTGGGGAAGGGAGCAGTAGCAAATGCCGCTTTCCGCCAGAGCCAGAGCTTCGGGATTCTCCCTGCGTACGGCATTGCCCACAACCACAAGATCCGGCCTGTCTCCAAGAATTCGACCCGGATCAAAACCCGCTGAAACCCCGATTTTCTTCTCTGAAAGAAAGCTGCTCATGGGCGGATACACATTCTGATCCGACCCCGTCACCCGAAAGCCTGCTTCCTGAAGCAGGGCTGCCAGTGCCCCCATGGCTGTACCGCAGATGGCAATGAGATGGATGTGATGGATTTTTTCAGGAATTCTGTTGTTTTCAGGGCTCAGCATGGAAAAAAGTGCCTCACAGGGTTTTCATTACGGATCTGGCCGCCTGAATGGTAGCCTCAATTTCTGCGCTTCCATGGACCATGGAAACAAAACCCGCTTCAAACTGGGAAGGAGCAAGGTAAATGCATTTTTCCCGCATCCCAGCATAATAGGCATTAAAGCGCATCAGATCCGAGGTCTTGGCATCGGCAAAATTGCGCACAGGCCCTTTGGTAAAAAACATCCCGAACATGGAACCTATGGAATCGCAGCACACGGGAATATGGGCATCCTTTGCAGCCGCAGCAAGACCTTCCACAAGTTTTAAGGTTTTCTCTTCAAGGTTTTCATAGAAACCGGGTCTGCTGATTTCTTCCAAGGTGGCAAGGCCTGCGGCCATGGCCAGTGGATTGCCGGAAAGGGTTCCCGCCTGATACACAGGACCCATGGGAGCCACATGCTCCATGATATCCCTGCGTCCGCCATAGGCTCCCACGGGAAGACCACCGCCAATGATCTTTCCAAAGGTGGAAAGATCCGGTTTAATACCAAAGAGTCCCTGAGCACCACCCAAGGCCACACGAAAGCCCGTCATCACCTCATCGAAAATCAGAAGGGCACCATGTTTTTGGGTTTCTTCCCTCAAGAGGGCAAGAAAACCTTCCTCAGGTCTTACAAAACCCATGTTGCCAGCCACAGGCTCCACAATTACCGCAGCCACCTCAGCACCGCGCTCTGCCATGAGCTGACGGAAGGCATCCATATCATTGTAGGGCAGAGAAAGGGTGTGGCGGGTCACTTCCTCGGGAACCCCCGGGCTACCAGGTATATTCAGGGTAGCCACACCGGAGCCGGCATCCACAAGAAAACTGTCTCCATGGCCATGATAACAGCCATCAAACTTCACCAGCACATTTCTTCCCGTAAAGCCCCTTGCAAGGCGCAAAACACTCATGGTGGCCTCAGTACCGGAATTCACCATACGGATCATTTCCACGGAAGGCACAAGGGAGATAACCTTTTCCGCAAGGGCCACTTCCAGATCCACGGGCGCACCAAAACTAACACCCCGCTCCAGCACCCTGCGGATGGCATCTTCCACCACAGGATGACGGTGTCCCAGTATCATAGGGCCCCAGGAGCCCACATAATCAATCAGAGCATTACCATCGGCATCATAGAGCCATGCGCCCTGCGCCCTTTCAATAAAAAGGGGGGCAGCCCCCACGGAACGACATGCCCGGACCGGGCTGTTCACGCCACCGGGGATGCAGGTTTCGGCTCGCTGAAACAACTCCTGTGATCTTTCCATCCGCATATTCTTTTCCTTTCCCCGACCCTTAAAGTCCGGTATGGTCACTGGATATTTTTTTGATGGCACCCGGCAAAGCCGGAAACTCAGCTTCTGGCTGTCCACAAACAGGCATTGCTGCTGCAAAAAACCGACAGCATCCTTTTAACAGCTTACAGCCATGATGTCGAATATCTGCAAGCATGCACAGCTTTTACCCGTCCATTTCATCCGATGTCAAGGAAGGCCTCCATGCAAAGGGATAAAAAACTGAACAACCTTGGAAAAATCCTTGCCACCCTGCTGGGCCGTCACCCCGACAGCCAAGGGCTTCTTCCCGATGAACAGGGTTGGATCAGCATCAAAGGCCTGCTGCAGGCCCTGTCCGAAAGTCCGGATCTGCGGGGAATACGGGAAGGCGATCTTAAGGATATCTGCATGAATATAAATGATGCACCTCTGGAAATTCAGGACGAAAAAATCCGCGCGAAGGTCCGCTCCTTTGCTTCGGAAGCGTGTCCTGCTGAAAAACTTCCGAAAATCCTTCACACCTGTGTACGCAGCAGAGCCTGGCCCCATGTTTCGGAAAAAGGCCTGAATGCAGCACCGGGAAATCCCCTTCTTCTCTCAAATGATCCCCAGCTGGCCCTGCGCATGGGAAAGCGCAAAGATCCACGTCCCGCAGCGCTTCAGGTACAGGCCTTCAGGGCTGCCACCTCAGGTATTTCCTTCATGCGCCACGGAGAGCATCTTTTCTCCGCAGAAACCATCCCAACAGATTTCATTCAGGGACCTCCTGTGATCAAGGAAGAAAAAAAGAAAAAACCAGCCTCTGAAAAAACCCACAAGCCCCAGGAAACGAAGCTTACACCCGGAAGCTTTGTCCTGCGCAGTGAAGAGGAAAAGGCAGCCATCAGGCAATCAAAAAATAAAAAAGATTCCTGGAAGAATAACAAAAAAAGGCTGCGCAGGCAGGGAGAAGGTTTCAAGCCCTGAAAAAAATGTAACTGCTATGCGCCATCTTCACTGGCCAAGCACCATAACTGTAAGGCAGATGCACAGGCACCCAGCCGATTTGCCCACGACGCAATCTTATTGGAAAGCTTCTTGCCCTGTGCGGAAGCGGCAAAAACTCCCCGCCACAGGCAGGATGAACTTTTTAATTACCATAGCAAACTTAAGCACGCTGCCTTTGTGGCGGCTCAGACAGTTTGCCGCTTCTTTCGCACAGGCCTGCGAAGCTCTGATCCGAAACGATTGCAACGTCACTTGCAAATAGCCAAGGTGCCTTGCGCCAAAACCAAATCGTTTAAATTACAGCCAGTACAGAAATTTAAGAAAAAAATGTGCTCAATAATTGATGGTCTCGCAAAAAGTCAAAACTCGTCATTTCCATCAATACAACATACTGACATTATTAGCACAAAAGGCCTAAAGCAAGAGTTTTTGCGAGTGCATCATAATTACCCCTGAAAAAAACACCTACCTCAGGCCCTTGCCAGCAGCACCGCCCGCAAAGGTGCAGGCTCCCCTTCCACGGTTTTTAAGGGATCTGAAGCATCCAGAAAATCCTCCAGAGATTCATCAAAGGCCCAGTCCGTCCGACGCTGCTCAAAGGTTTTCGTGTAAGCCATATCCACACAGCGGATATCCCTGAAACCCGCATGGCCCAGCCATCTTTTCAGGCAATTTACCGTGGGAAGAAAAAAAACACTTCGCATTTTTGCATAGCGGCCAAGGGGAGTCAGAGATACGGGTTCCTCTCCCTCAATGACCAGGGTTTCTAAAACAAGATCCGCCCCGCTTTTCATGTAACGCCTCACATCCTGCAAAAAAGTAACCGGGGATTTTCTGTGATAAAGAACACCCATACAAAAAATCACATCAAAAAAACCCGGCATCTCAGGGAGGGCTTCAAAGCCTGCGGGCAGCATGAAAAGATCCGGATGGGCAAGGTAGTGCTGAATCAGCTGAAACTGATAATAATAAGGTAAAAAAGGTTCAACGCCTAAGGCCATGGCTGGTTTTTGGGATGCCATGCGAAAAAGATAATACCCGTTACTGGAGCCTATATCGAGTATCCGTTTGCCTCCAAGCTCAGGCAAAAAAGGGATTATCCGGTTCCATTTCATCGAAGACTGCCACTCCGTATCCACATCCACGCCAAAGAGGGAAAAGGGACCTTTGCGCCATGGAATCAGTGCCTGCAGTACATGGAAAAAAATCCTGCTTTCCTCTTCGGACAAATCTCCGGCCCTGCCAACAAAAACACAGTCACCGTCCAGATCCACCAAAGATGGCTCTGCATCGGGCAGAACGGCAAAAGCCTCCCTGAGCATGCGGGCCTGGGCATCGGGTCCGGCAAGGCGGGCTTCCAGATCTGCCACAAGGGAAAGAAGAGCACTGCCGTAGGCGCCCAAACCCAGACTTTCTGCTTCCAGCATCAGACGCCGCATTATTTCTTCTCCTTCACCGCAAGAAAACTTGTGAAGTGAAACCACTTCAGATAAATTTCCACCATGGAAAAACCGGCTTTTCCAAGGCGCTTATGATGGTCTTCCAGGGTTTCAGGAACCAGAACATTCTCCAGAGCTTCCCGCTTGCGGCTGATTTCAAGGGAGGAGTAGCCATTGGCCGCCTTGAAGCCGTAATAGCTTTCCTGCTGGATATCCGCAAGAAAGGCATCTCCGTGCACCACCTTCTCCGTAAGCAAAAGAATCCCGCCGGGAACAAGGGCATTGAATACCCGTCCGATTATTTCATCCCGCATGGCAAGGGGTAGAAACTGCAGGGTCAGATTCATCACCACAACGGAAGCCTTTTCCATGGGGATTGTAGTTATATCCTCACAGCAGAGCTGAATGCGCCCACTCCCCCTGCGCACGGAAAGCCGTTTTTCATAAATTTCCAGCATGGGTTTTGAGTTATCCACGGCCACCATGGAAAAATCCCTGTCCCCTGCTGCCTCCAGAAAACCCACCCCGAAATTTCCGTGGGAGCACCCAAGATCATAAATCCTTGTACCGGGCAGATAAAAACGATCTGCCAGTTTCATCTGCAGGTCCAGAGCCTCCCGGTAAAGGGGAACGGATCTCTTGAGCATATCATCAAAAACCGCAGCCACACTGGCATTGAATGCAAAAGGCGATGAGGCCGACTCTTCAGATCTAAAAATGGTATCAACCTCCATGGCACAAACTCCTCATTTATGGACAGACCATCATACTGACAAAACCCAAGCTTTTATGAAAAATCTGGTCCTGTCTGTCAATCCCATTGTCGGCCAAAGCATTCCGGGCTATATTGCAACCCCGTATCTGGCCGGAGACCTGAAAACTAGCTGATCCAAGGCCATTACCTGCACACCTGACTTCTCAGGGCTTCAGGCGGAACGAACCCATAACAGACTTCGACCAGCCCGTCCGAAAGGAATTTCCATGCACGATCCCTTCCTCAGCCGCAATCACTACCGCCGCTTTATGGCTGCTGCGGATCTTGTAAGCTTCAGGGTCAGTGAAAAGGAAAGTGATCTTCACATACAGGCCCTCCACGATCTTTCCACACCCGCCAGAAAAGAACTTCTGAAACTACGCCGGGAAATAGGAGAGTACATAGTAAAATACCCAAATTTTCATTCAACACTGCTTCCATGGCCGGATGATCCCCAAGCCCCTGCCCTGATCCGGAGCATGATCCATGCATCACAGCTTGCGGGCGTAGGCCCCATGGCCGCCATTGCAGGAGTCATTGCCGAAGCTATGGGAAAAAAACTGCTGCATCGCTCCGAAAAAATCATCGTTGAAAACGGAGGAGACCTTTTTGTATGCAGTGACACAGAGCTTACCATCGGTCTTTATGCCGGAGATTCTCCATTTTCCGGTAGAATCGGCCTGAAAATACCCCCTCCTCGCAAGGGCATGGGGATATGCACCTCATCGGGCAGGCTGGGCCACTCCATCAGCTTTGGCAAAGCCGATGCAGCCGTTATCATAAGCAGTAATACCGCTGTGGCCGATGCCCTGGCAACGGCCATGGGCAATAAAGTGCAGAAACCCGAAGACATTGAACCGCTGGTGGAAAAGGCAAAGAATATAAAAGAAATATCTGCCATGGTACTTGTAAAGGGAGACCGTCTCGGCGTATATGGAGATGTTGAAATGGTACCATTAAAAGGAGCGTAAAGGCCACACCCCGCATTTTTATAAAAAATTAGGTTGAATTTACCTCCTAAAACACGTATCAAAAATATCTGATTCCTTATCTTAAACAGGATTCAGCACCATCCCGACACAGTCTTTACAGCCACGAGAACGCCTGTCCACTCTCTGACAATCTTGAATGCATCGTTTTTTACCGTGGGAGAAGGAAATCCATGACACGAATCAAACTCATCCTGACACTGCTCACCCTTGGATTAATCGGCCTGCTTGTCTACCAGAATCAGGAATACCTTCTTCAGCCCTATGCCTTTTCCCTAAATTTTTATTTTACAACCCCCTATATATTTCCGGAAGCTCCCACGGGAATCTATCTCATTTTTTGTTTTACAGCGGGATTTCTCATGATGTTCTTAAGCAGTATTGTCATTCGATTACGTGCTGCGGCAAAACTCAGAATGCTCCACAATGAAAATCAGGAGCACCTTGAAACCATTGCAGCCCTTCAGGATGAGCTGGCAGGAATGGCCTCTGGCCAGACCGGTCAGAAAACAGCACAGGAAAGTTCTCCTGAATTTGAAAAAGAATAAAAAAACCAGATATCAACTGACTTCTATCCAAAGACGACCATTCCGGCCCGGTGCATACACGCTCCGGGCCGTCTCTGTCCTAAGAGGTCAGGAACTTACACAAAGAAATCCCATCGGAGTCCCATGAGCAGCAACGCCGCCAACACCCCCATGATGATCCAGTATCAGGAACTCAAAGCGCAATACGCAGACTGCATCCTTTTTTACCGTATGGGAGATTTCTATGAAATGTTCCATAATGATGCAGAAACAGCTTCAAGGGTTCTGGACATTACCCTGACGGCAAGAAACCGAAAAGACCCGGATGCCATTCCCATGTGCGGTGTTCCCGTCAAATCAGCAGATATCTACATTGCAAAGCTGGTACAGAACAACTACAAAGTTGCCATCTGTGAGCAGATGGAAGACCCGGCCACAGCCAAAGGTCTTGTAAAAAGGGATGTGGTCCGCGTTCTCACCCCCGGCATGCTGGTGGAAGAACACCTCCTTGACGACAAAGTGAACAACTTCATTGTGGCCATTGCCTTTCAGGGAAAAACATGGGGACTGGCCTGCCTGGATCTTTCCACAGCCGTCTTCCGAATGACGGAAACCAGATCCCACACAGCCCTGAGGGATGAACTGGGTCGGATTCAGGCAAAGGAAATCCTTGTACCCGAAGGCTTTGAGCAGGAAGAATCCAATGCCTTTCTGCAACCTTTCTTCAGCAGATCCAGAATCAGCCCGGCACCCATGGCCGATTTCATGCCCGTGAAGGCCAGGAATCTCCTGCTGGAACAGTTCGAAGTCCGCAGTCTCGACAGCTTTGGTATCCGCCGGGCCGGTGCCGGTGTGGGAGCCGCAGGCGCCCTGCTCCATTATGTAAAGGAAAATCAGAAACAGGATATAGCCCATATCCGGGGCATCCAGCTCTATGCTTTAGACGGCATCCTGCTTTTGGATGACACTACCTTCCGCAACCTTGAAATCACGGAAAACCTCAGGGACAGTACTTCCAGAGGCAGCCTGCTCCAGACCATGGATAAAACCGTCACCTCCATGGGAGCCAGAACCCTCAGGCAGTGGCTGACCTATCCCCTCATGGATACGGATGCCATAGACCTGCGGCATCAGGCCTTAGCGCTGGCACTGGAAACACCCCTTGTCCGGAGACAGATGCGGGAAAAACTAAAAATCATCCATGATCTGGAACGTATTTCCACCCGCATTATCATGGGCCGCTGCCATGCAAGGGATCTGCTGGCACTGAAAAACTCCCTGCTCATGCTCCCGGATATTATAGAACCCCTTGAGCATTCACCATCTCCCCTTTTTTCCTTTCACGGGGAAAAAGAAAAACTTCTGAAGATGGCAGAAACTCTGGATACGGCTATCCGTGAAGATACGCCTGTACAGATGGATCAGGGCGGTATCATACAAAATGGCTTTAACCCGAAGCTCGATGAGCTGATTGCCATGGCAAGGGATGGTAAAAGCTATCTTGCAGGCCTTGAAGCCAGAGAAAAAGAAAAAACGGGCATCAGCACCCTGAAAGTCCGGTTCAACAGGGTTTTCGGCTATTTCATAGAGGTATCCAAAGCCCAGTCCGCATCCGTACCTGCAGATTATGTGCGAAAACAGACCCTGGTCAATGCTGAGCGTTATATCACCGATGAACTCAAAATATTTGAAGACAAAGTATTGAATGCGCAGGATGAACAGATCCGCATGGAAATGGCTATCTTTGAAGAACTCCGTCAGCAGGCCGCTGCCCTGCACAAAGACATAGGCCTTGCCGCAGACTTTCTCGCACGGGTGGATGTCCTGTTCAGTCTGGCCCAGCTTGCCGAAGAAAAAGGCTATTCAAGACCAGAGATGGCAACAGACGGGGTCATTGATATTCAGGATGGACGGCACCCCGTTGTGGAGTGCATGCTTCAAAACAATCGATATGTCCCAAACTCCATTCATATGGACAATATAGAGTCCCAGATACTCATCATCACCGGTCCCAACATGGCAGGTAAATCCACGGTACTCCGTCAGGTGGCCCTCATTGTACTCATGGCACAGATGGGAAGCTTTGTTCCGGCTGCATCGGCAAAGATCTCCGTCACAGACCGCATCTTCACCCGTGTGGGAGCCTCGGACAATCTGGCCGAAGGCCAGTCCACCTTTATGGTAGAAATGGAGGAAGCCGCCAACATTCTCCACAATGCCACGCCAGACAGCCTTGTCATCATGGATGAAATTGGCCGGGGCACCAGCACCTTCGACGGACTCAGCATTGCATGGTCCGTGGCTGAATATCTCCATAATCTGAAAAAAAAGGGCGTAAAAACCCTCTTTGCCACCCATTACCATGAAATGACAAGGCTGGCAGACAGCCTTCCCAGGGTCAGAAATTTCAGTGTGGCCGTACGGGAATGGGAGGATAATATTATTTTTCTACACAGACTGATTAAAGGCGGTGCCAACAGAAGTTATGGAATTCAGGTCGCAAAACTTGCCGGACTTCCGGATTCTGTGATACACCGTGCTGGTGGTCTTCTTGCGCGGGTGGAAAACGGCCATGCACTGTGGGAAGAAAACACTACGGCAACAGAAGATGGGGCCACACCGGATCAGCCCCGGCAGCTCTCTTTATTTCCGGGACCGGAAAAAGTCATTGTGCAGACCCTTAAGGAAGCGGATATCAACACCATGACGCCCCTTGAGGCCATGAATTTTCTTGCCATACTAAAGGAAAAAGCTATTGATACGGATCTTTAGAGGTATCAGGTCACACTCAAAGTAAAATTATACGCTGAACTTCCGGCTCCCCACAGGCAGACATAAAGGAAACAGGATACCCATGGTTCTTCCAACATACCGGATCAGGGTTCATACAGATCTTCCCCCCCCTTGCAGGGGAAAAAGAGTGATGCGGATTCCTGTTTTATGCATTCTCATTTTCTGCCTGCTCTTTTCATGCTTTCCTGCATGGGCAGGTTCCGTGCGCGACCTTTACCTTCAGGCTGACCGTGACTTTCAGGAACTTCAGAAAAATACTGAAAGGCGTAAATACCGTACCAACTGGGAAAAAATCGCCGATAACTTTGAAAATGCCTACAGGCTGGACTCGCAGAATGCCTGGGCACCGGCCTCCCTGTACAGGGCTGCGGAAGTTTACCTTGGACTCTCCCACTTTTCAGGCCGAAGCAGCGATAGGGACAAGGCCATAGAGCTTTTCCGCCGGGTTTTCCACGAGTGTCCCAAAAGCCGTTACAAATTCAGGGCTGAAGATAAACTCAAGGAGCTTGGCGCCCCACTACAGGCACCGCCACCACCACCACGCCCCGTCATTCAGCCAGCACCAACACCTGAACCACCCATTAAAACCATGCGCTCCACAAGACCAGAAGAAGCACCTCTTCCGGCAGCAGAGATACCAGCCACAAGCATACCTGTCCTGCCCATTCCTGATTCCGGCATACAGATTATGCCTGTTATTGAAAAAACTGAAACAGCATCCCAGCGGAATCAAGAAGATGTCTCCCACCTTGGCATGATACAGGGTGTCCGCTATCAGACCCACCCAAACCGGACACGAATTGTTGTGGATTCGGACAGAGAGCTTGCCTACACCTACAATGACCTGAATCAGGACAGGGAAAGGGGACTGCCTCCGAGGGTTTATGTGGACTTCAAACAGACCACACTGAAAGAAGACATCCTTCCCGCCGTACAGATTAATGACCCCCAGGTCAAAGCTTTCCGCATTGCCCGGAATACAAAGGAGAAGGTACGGCTTGTCATGGATCTGGATCAGTCAAGGGATTTTAAAATTTTTCAGCTTTTTGATCCCTACAGGACCGTTATCGATATCTGGGGTGAAGCCAGATCCTCGGAGAGAACGGCACTGGCAGCCAATCTGCCGCCTGCAGTACTTCCTCCTGTTGCGACTACCTCCAGTGCCAGCGCCATACGTCGCCAGCTGGCCCTTGGAGTTCACCGTATTGTCATTGATCCGGGTCATGGTGGAAAAGATCCCGGAGCCATAGGGTATCAGCGGGGAGTTCTTGAAAAGGACATCAATCTCCAGATATCAAAAATTCTTGCGGATAAACTCCGTAAGGAGCTCAATTGCGAGGTTCTTCTCACAAGGGATAAGGATGTCTACCTGAGCCTTGAGGAGCGCACCCAGTTTGCCAATCAGCACAAGGCGGATCTTTTTCTTTCCATCCACACCAATGCGGCCATGAACCGGAACGCCCACGGTATTGAAACCTATTTTCTCAATCTGGCCACAGACGAGGAATCCATTGCCGTTGCCGCAAGGGAAAATGCCACCTCCACCAAAAATATCAGTGATCTTCAGACCATCCTGAATGATCTGATGCAAAATGCCAAAATCAATGAATCCAGCAGACTGGCCTCCTATGTGCAAAAAGGTATGGTGGACAGCGTCAAGCCCCACTACAGCAACATTAGCGACAAAGGAGTCAAACAGGCTCCCTTCTATGTTCTTCTGGGCGCACAGATGCCTTCCATTTTGATTGAAGCAGGTTTCATCACCAATCCCAGAGAATGCCAGAGACTGACCAACCCCCAGTACCAAAGCCGCATCGCCGATGGCATTGTGGATGGTATACGGCGCTACATTCAGGAACACTTCCCAAAAAACAGCCCCTGATCAAGCGGGCTCATTCTAAAAAAAGAATTCTCTCTGACAAAGGAGCTCTCCCATGGAAGACTGCATTTTCTGTAAAATTATCCGCAGGGAAATCCCCTCGGAATTTCTTCTGGAAACGGAAGACCTCGTTGTTTTCCGGGATATCAATCCCCAGGCACCGGTGCACCTGCTCATCGTACCAAAGGTGCATATCCGAAGTATCAATGAGCTTGAGGAAAATCATGCGCCCCTTGTGGGCAGACTCTTTCTTGCAGCAAAGGAAATGGCCATGCGGGAAGGAATAAATACCAGCGGATACAAGCTGCAGTTCAACGTGGAAAAAGGCGGGGGGCAGGAAGTATTTCACCTGCATCTGCACCTCATCGGTGGCTGGAAAAAAAGATAAAAAAACGCTCCTTTTTTACCATAAAAAGGAGCGCTTCAAAGACAAAACTGAACTACATGGAATAAAGACGTTTCCCAGGCACCACGGTCATTCCCCTTGCCGAAAGATGGGTAATGGCCGTATCCACATCATCAAAGCGGAAAATCATCACGGCCCTGTCACTGTTCTGCTGTACAAAGGCATACATGTATTCCACATTGATATTCTTTTCCCGCAGCACCTCAAGGATATCATGCAGTCCGCCGGGCGTATCCATGACCTCCACGGCCACAACCTCGGTTTTTCCAACGGTAAACCCGGCTTCTTTAAGCACCAGATCCGTTTTCTGCGTATCATCCACAATCATGCGTAAAACACCAAAATCCGCCGTGTCCGCCAGAGACAGGGCCCGTATGTTCACGCCGTTCTCCTTGAGGATGGCTGTCACTTCCGCAAGACGTCCCGCCTTATTTTCCATAAAAATAGAAATCTGCTCCACCTTCATCAGCTATCCTCCTTGTCGCCGTGGTGATTGATCATGAAGTCCGCAATTCTGCGTTCTGCTCAATTCTTTCAGTCAGAGGGATCTTAACTTCATAAACGCCGATGATCAATAACCCGGACAGCCTTTCCTTCACTTCTGGCAATACTCTTTGGTTCCACAAGACGGACTTTTGCTGAAATTCCAAGGTATTCCTTGATATTTTTTGCTATCATTCTTTCCAGATTCTGCAAGCCCCGAACCTCATCGGTAAAGAGTTTCTGACTGATTTCCACCTTGACGGTCAGAATATCCAGGCTGTCCTCCCTATGCACTTCCAGCTGATAGTGGGGTTCCACCTCGGAAATCATCATAAGAACCGACTCGATCTGTGAGGGGAAAACATTGACCCCCCGGATGATGAGCATGTCATCGGTCCGGCCGGACACCTTTTCCATACGCACCATGGTGCGACCACAGATACAGGGCTCAGCCACAAGCCTTGTAATATCCCTTGTCCTGTAACGGATGACAGGGAAGGCCTCTTTGGTGATGGATGTGAAAACCAGCTCACCCACCTCACCCAAAGGAAGGCGTTTACCCGTTTCGGGATCAATGATCTCCGGAATGAAGTGATCCTCAAAAATATGCAGACCGGCCTTGGCCTCATGGCATTCCACAGCCACACCCGGTCCCATGACCTCACTGAGACCATAAATATCCACGGCAGAAAGCCCCAGATCCCCTTCAATCTGACGCCGCATGGCCTCACTCCAGGGCTCTGCTCCGAAAATACCATGGCGGAAATTCAGATCTTTGAAATTCACACCCATTTCCCTTGCCACTTCGGCCAGATGCAGGGTGTAGGAAGGAGTCGCCGTCAAAATGGACGGGCCGAAATCTTTCATGATGGTTATCTGACGTTTGGTATTTCCCCCAGATACGGGGATAACCGTTGCACCCAGTTTTTCAGCACCATAATGCACACCAAGGCCACCGGTGAAAAGCCCGTAACCATAAGCGTTATGAATAATA
This sequence comes from Desulfobotulus mexicanus, assembly GCF_006175995.1. Lineage (NCBI taxonomy): Bacteria > Pseudomonadati > Thermodesulfobacteriota > Desulfobacteria > Desulfobacterales > Desulfobacteraceae > Desulfobotulus > Desulfobotulus mexicanus. The sequence continues at coordinate 928 of NZ_VDMB01000031.1, read as the reverse complement.
TCTCCCCTCTTTGCACCACCGGCGGTGAGGGCTCTGGCCATGAGACTGGCCCAGGTATCAATATCCCTTGCCGTATAACCCACCACCGTAGGCTTGCCCGTTGTGCCGGAAGAGGCATGGATACGCACCACATTTTCCTTGGGCACGGCAAAAAGGCCAAAGGGATAATTGTCCCGGAGATCCTGTTTTACCAAAAAAGGAAGTTTTTCCATATCATCGAGGCAGCGGATATCCGAAGGCGTGACCCCGAACTCCCGGAATCGGTCTCTGTAAAAGGGCACCGTGGCATAGGCGCGCTGCAGAGTCGCCTGAAGACGTTTCAACTGTATGGCTTCCAGGGCTTCCCTGGGAAGGGTTTCAAACTCCATATCATAAATCATCGGCTTTTCTCCTTATTGTCATACACCCCGGGAAGGATGAATCCCATACAAAAAAAGCTGCGGGAGCAATCCTCCCACAGCCTTGTTGTCATTCCGGTTCCATGGGGACGCTTTCAACGGAGTCCGTCTGCCCACTGGAAGGTAACCGAACATTAAAAGTTCAGTTTCACTTTTTCATGGACAGACTGACAAAAAAAATAGCCTGCCCGGTAATATATTCGATCCTGCATCCTTCCCTCCGGATAAAAATTCAGCGCAGAATGTACCGGGAAGCCACTTTCTTGTCAAGGCCCATGTCCATCCCAAATCCTCCATCAAATTAATCCACACCCCTCCTGTGGTGTTTCGGGAGGCTTTTTTCAGCCCTCAACGGGGCGGTGAGGATTCAAAAATAATTATTTATGAGGAATAATTCTCAAATATGAGACGCAACACTCAGAAAAAATCAATACACAGATTTTTTTGGCGTAGCTATCCCTTTTGAGTCAACAATCTAAAAACTATTCTTCTGCCTTGGTACTGAGTCAGGCTGGTCTAAGCCTTTAAAA
>NZ_VDMB01000030.1 GCF_006175995.1 Desulfobotulus mexicanus | reverse complement strand
CGTGGGTTCGGAGATGTGTATAAGAGACAGGGCCCCCGTCAWTTCCTTTGAGTTTTAATCTTGCGATCGTACTCCCCAGGCGGATCACTTAATGCGTTAGCTTCGGCACTGCAGGGGTCAATACCCGCAACACCTAGTGATCAACGTTTACTGCGTGGACTACCAGGGTATCTAATCCTGTTTGCTACCCACGCCTTCGCGCATCAGCGTCAGTATTGGTCCAGAAAGCCGCCTTCGCCACCGGTGTTCCTCCTGATATCTACGCATTTCACCGCTACACCAGGAATTCCGCTTTCCTCTGCCATACTCAAGYCTGCCAGTATCACATGCAGCGTTGGGGTTGAGCCCCAAAATTTCACATATGACTTAACAGRCCGCCTACGCGCCCTTTACGCCCAATAATTCCGAATAACGCTTGCACCCTCCGTATTACCGCGGCTGCTGGCACGGAGTTAGCCGGTGCTTCCTTCATGGGTACCGTCAATACAAAGCCCTGTTAGAACTCTGCAACTTCTTCCCCATTGACAGAGCTTTACGACCCAAGGGCCTTCTTCACTCACGCGGCGTTGCTGCGTCAGGGTTTCCCCCATTGCGCAAAATTCCTCACTGCTGCCTCCCGTAGGAGTCTGGGCCGTGTGTCAGTCCCAGTGTGGCTGATCATCCTCTCAGACCAGCTACCCATCACTGCCTTGGTGGGCCGTTACCCCGCCAACTAGCTAATGGGACGCGGACTCATCCTCAAACAAATGCTTTCAAGAAGAGGCATTCTTTGGCTATATCTCCCGCAGGAAACACAACATCATCCGGTATTAGCAACGCTTTCGCGATGTTATTCCGAATTCAAGGGTAGATTATCCACGCGTTACTCACCCGTGCGCCACTTTACTTATCCCCCGAAGGGAACTTTCTCGTTCGACTTGCATGTGTTAAGCACGCCGCCAGCGTTCATTCTGAGCCAGGATCAAACTCTCCGTTGAATCTCTGGTACTACCCCCACCTTAAAAAGATAGGGTACTCAGGGGCATGTTCTTTATCTTTCACTATCTGATTTTCAAAGATCGATTTCTTTCGATCCGCCGCTCCGTGAGCAACGAAAAACAAGATAAACGAATCAGGCCGATTAAGTCAACTACTTTTTTAATCAAAACCAAACAAAACTATAAGAGGCTGAAATCAATAGGCCTGGGCAGGGGCCAGATGGTACTGGCCCCTGCCCTTTTTAAAATACCAATTCCTTTTTCCATAAAATTACCCACCTGAGATACCCCATGGGAATCATCGCCCGGCACCAGTGTAATTCCCATTTCCACAGCCTGATGCAGAATCGAATCTGAAACATATGGCTCCAACCCACCTTTATATAAAGCCCTGAGATTAAAATCCAGAATAAGACCGTAACGGGCCACAGCCTCCAGGTTTCTGGTAATCCGTCTTGCTATTTCAGGCTTGAGCATGCGAAGCCGATAATCTTTATCAAAAATACGTATAAGATCGAAATGCCCCACCACAGAAGGCCTGAGCGTTTCAATCATTTCAAGCTGCAGGTCAAAATAGCTGCAGTACATGGCATCCATACCACCTACAGCATCAGCCGTTTCTCTGTATTGTTCCGTGGAATAATCAAAACCCATATCTGATACATGATGGACAGAGCCAACAATATAATCAGGCTTGAATTTCAACATCAGATTCTTCATGAATGTTTCATAGCCGGAATAGCTCTCGCTCTCCATGGCAACCAGCACCTGCAGCCTTGGCCTGAAAGCAGCCTGCAGCTCCCGGCAACGGGCCATGTACCGAACAAATCGGTCATATAAAAACTCCGGGGTCAAACCTGCCGCCACCTGATCCGGATAACGGAATTCCGGACTTGGTGCCGGCACATGCTCTGATATTCCAACCCAGGAAAATCCAAGCTCCGCATATCTTTCAAGAACAGCTTCCAGGCTGTCTGTTGCATGATGACAGAATTCACCGGAATGCCCTCCATGCACGGAAACCCACCCAGCCTTTTCTTCTTCGGCACACATACTTCCTCCCCGACCTTAAAACAAAAATGCCCGTCAGGTTCTTAACCGAAAATCTTAAAGGTTTCCACTCCCGCATGTAAATTTTTTTCTGATTACCACACGAATTCAACCAATCCACATGCCCGTGGATATGGATAAAAGCTTCCCGGAAGATGAAAAGTCCCTGTAATATATTTTCATATCCATGCCAAATGAGATACCCAGCACTGCTGTCAGAGACAGAAATACAATCTGCCCCTGTTATTTTACTGATTCAAATATCCAGAATCAAAAAAACTTAAGGTACAGAGTTTTTTAGCCTGAAAAACTAGCGTACATGCTCTTCCATCGCACGGGCTGCTTTTAATAGATTTTCCCGCCAGTTCTCCGCCAGAGGGTCCAGGGTAACAACCCTTGCCTGCACGGATTCCGCTATAATATTAGCTGCTCTGTCAGAAAACTGCGGCTGAACAAAAACAACCGAAGCATTTTTTTCCCTCGCCATGCGTATCATTCTGGCCAGCTCACCAGGGGTCGGCTCTCTGCCACCAACCTCCACCGGAATCTGCTCAAGTCCGTAATCATGGGCAAAGTAACCCCATGAGGGATGAAAAACAAAAAAACTACCACCTTCCTTACCCGCAAGAATACTCCTTATCTCAGTATCTGTGTCCATGACTTCCTTGACAAAGGCAGTATAGCCCTCGTCAAAATCTCTTGCAGAAGAAGGAAATTTTTCTTTAAGCACACTATGAATCAAATTAATCTGATGCAGAACAAGCTGAGGGGACAGCCAGACATGGGGGTCAGGAAAACTCGTATCATGCTTATGTTTTTTGCCATGACCATGCCCATCATGGTGGTGATGCCCTGCAATGGGCCTTTTCTCCAGCCCCTCATCGGTCTTTACCATAAGAAGACCAGGATAGGTTCTGGCAAGCTGGGGCAACCATGCCCTCTCAAAAGGAACTCCTATGGAAAAATATACCTGCGAACGGGCGAGCTGCAATATTTGAGAAGGGTCCGGCTCATAGCTTGCAGGACTGGCACCCGGTGCAACCATCACATGCACCTCCAGATGATCTCCTGCAATTTTTTCCACAAAATGTTTCTGAGGAAGAATACTTACGGTAACAACAGGTTTCTGCACAGCCAAAGAAAGAGACGGAACTGCAAGAATCATAAAAAGAATGAAAATTCGTTTTAAATCAATCATTTTAACCTCCTTGAAAAAGTCATTAAACACTTCACAGATTAAAATATCAGCCTGCAGGGTCAAACACCCTCGGACCTTCGGACGCAGGAATCCAGCGGATATTCGGATGATCCAGATCCTTTCCGCAACGCAAGAGCCGGTCAAAGACAGAAAACCAGGCATCAAGAAACGATTTACGACCAAAAGTCTGGGCTGCATAGGAAGAACAGGTAGGCTGCATACCGCATCTACCACTGCGCACGGCATGAAGATGATCCAGAGGCCCCTGATATAAAACCAGCATAGGGTTCAGAGAAAGCTTCTCCTCAGAAAGACCTGAGCCACCTGCAGCACATCCGCTCAACAAAAAAAAGACAAAACACAAATACGGCACCCCGGACCAGGCGAACCGCTTCGGATACAACACCATAGAAGACTCCTCTACTAATCCACGATTGCCATACTTCAGCTTATTTTTCAGGATAGCGGCGCATGAAAGCACTCTCTGCCTCAGCTGTTCCCATCAGAATAAGCTCGGTACCTTTCTCTATAATTTTCATGGGATCCGGGTTGATATCCATTGATTCTCCCTGAACCATGGCAATAACGCTGCACCCGGTATGCTTGCGGATTTCACTTTGGATAAGACTTTTACCCCATATTTTTTTCTGGCTGAAAGTCCTGAAGATGTTCAGCCCCTCCGTGAGCATCTGCACTTTTCCGGGGCTTAAAAGATTGAAAAGTGTATTACTGGCAAGGGCTGCATAAGACATCACAAGATCTGCACCCGCCGTATGAAGAATACCTATATTCCGGTCCAGGGTTGCACGGCTGATAATCTGAATATCCGATCTGAGCTTTCTGCAGTACAGGGTCAGATAGATATTCATATCATCGCTATGGGTCGTGATAAAAACCGAGGGAGCCTTACGTATACCCGCCTCCTCAAGGACCTCAAGTTCCGCAGCATTACCTATCACCACATTATTCTTCGTTCCTGCCACCTTGCTGTTTTTTTCAACAATGCAATAGCGAATACCCCGGGATTTCAGTATAGCTGCCGCAGCCTGCCCCACCCGGCCTCCCCCGAGAATCAGAACCGCATCCGGGGACCCTGACTGCTTTCCCACATAATCCTCATAGGCCATAACCTGCTCCATGGAGCCTACCAGTACCAGAACCGTTTCAGACTGAATAAGACTCTGGGGGCTTGGAATATTGAAGATACCACGCTCCCAGAGCCCAACCACATTCAAACCAGTTTTCTGACGGATACCACAATCCATAATGGTTTTACCCACAAGGTGAGTACGCATGGCAGGGGCCTCCACAACAACCAGTTTTTCAAACCTTGCAATAACGGCAGACTGCAGTCCAGGACCGAGAATCCGCCGGGCAAGAAACTCTCCCAGCAGTTTGCGGAACTGAAAAACCTGTGTGGCTCCGGCCAGACGAAGAATATCCACAGACTCATCGTTTTCAGAATTCACAACTATGGGAATAGTTTTTGAAAGCTCCCGAACCGTAAAAGCCACGTTGGTATTTTTCATGTCATCGGTCAGGGCGAGAACCATGCAAGCCTTATCAATTTTCAATCTGCGGTAAGTCTCAGGATCATCCGGATCTCCTGCCAGAGCCTTATAGCCCTGATCCCTCAAAGCCAGCGCCTGATTCACATCGGGCAAAAGAAGAACATAGGCCCTTCCATACTTGACAAGTCTTGCAATAAAACTGGTGGCAACTGGCTCAAAACCCACAATGATTACGTGGTCATCCACCTCTTCCGGCAATTTTTGCATGGCACGGGACTGGGTCTGGGCCTCCAGCCAGGGCGCATAAAAAAACTGGATAAAAGTAAAGGGAAGCATAACCAGAAGAAACACAATCCCGGAAATAAGGACCAGGATGGAAAACAGCCTGCCAATATCACTATGAAAGGTTATATCACCAAAACCGAGGGTGGACATAACAGTAAGCGTCCAGTAAACACCCGTAGCCCAGGAATGGTCCTGCCCCTCCATCTGCATAAAAAAATGAAACAGCACACTATAAAGGGAAATTACCCCAACAAGAATAATTACAAAACGGGACAAAAGTCGAATATTACGTCTGGCCCTTCGATCCTGAAGGAGGTACATGAGCTGAGAAGGAAGGAATTTCATATAACCTCCTTATTATGAAATAAAAATTATAATTTTTCAGCTAAAATAAAAATGCAACAGATCTTCCCCTACAAGCAGCCTTCCACCCTCCCATGATCAATGCAGCAGGCAGGATCAACCCATCCTCCAGCCCGGGAAGGCAGCCATGCAGGTCTTGAATCAAAAAAAGCCTGAACCTCTTTCTGAAAAAGATCCAGTTTCTGAAGCTTTCTTATTTTTTTAAACAGAATATCTCCACCTTCAAAACTTTCATTAAAACAGACCCACCAGCCTTTCATACGCGCCAGAAGATGGGATGGACCGGAAAGCTTCTTCTGATATGCCGCTTCAAGATCTTTATAGAATAAAATAAAACGATCCAGTTCGTCTTCTTTTTTATCTGCAAAAATACCCTTAATACGTTCCGGCAAAAAAGGATCTGCCAGAAGCCCCCTTCCCAGCATCCATGAGTTAACCCCAGAGAAACAGGATGACAGGGCCTGAAAATCATCCCTGCTCCATATGTCTCCATTGTATACAAGCGGATGGCATGACGCATGCAAAAAATAATGAAAGGCTTTCAGATCCGGCCTCCCCTCATACATCTGAACACCGATACGGGGATGAAGAATCACCCGATGCAAGGGATACCTGTTCAAAACAGCCAGCAAAGCCCCCGTCTCGTCTTTGCTGTGACGGCCAAGACGTATCTTGACAGAAACTTTAAGGGGCGAATGCGAGCAGACCTCTTCCAGAAAGGCGTCCACGCGGTCCGGAAAACAAAGCAGGCCGGATCCCTTGGCTTTTTTTGCCACCATGGGAAAGGGACAGCCCAGATTCCAGTTGAGTTCCCTGAAACCCATATCTTCAAGGCGACAGGCCAGAGAAATAAAGGCGGCAGGATGGTTACCGAGAATCTGAGGAACCACAGGGATGCTCCCTGTTTCCTTCTTTGCCAGATCCCCCAGAATTTTTACAGAAAGATCCTTGGCCTGCTGCAGGGAAATAAATGGTGCAACAGCCTCATCAACTCCTGAAAAATTCCTGCTCCAGACCTCCCGGAACACCCTGTCCGTATAACCCCTCATTGGTGCCATTATTATCATAACTGAATCCATCTCCACTTTCAGAAATCCCCATCTTCACAAACAAAGAGAAAAAAAAGTAACATATAATTCGGCATAAACAAACCTGAGCCAGAAAAAGGGACACAAACACCCCGCAAAGAAGCTTGCAAGGGATTTTTTTTCTCCTCCCTTTAAATAATCTTTTTTTTTAGAAAAAACTATGCGAAAGCCCATTGCGGTAAGCTGATGTGAGTGCTATCACAAAGGGGATGATTTAGAAATGGGATTGAGGGATATCCGGATTCTGCAAAAGTCATCATTATATTAACCGTAGACACATTCGTCCCGTAAAGACAAATAAACAAAACACTTCAAATCCATGCGGATCAAATACTGAACTGAGTGGAAGCTTTTCAAGCAGCGCAACATTCCAGGCCGCCTGCACAACTGCATTCTCAAGCGATGACAAAGCCTGATCCCCGGAATTCAATACCTCCGGGAAGAGGCAAACAACACTATAAAAATATCACAAGGAGGCACCATGGTTCTTTTTAACCCCAAACAGTACAAAGACCGGAACTATCCGGATGAGCGCTCTGCAGAAATCATGAAAAAAACCATTGAGTTCTTTGAAAACAAAGGCCTTGCAAAACTCAAGGAAGATTTCCACAGCCGGGAATTTACCTATGATTTTGCGGAATTTGTAAAAAAAGAAAGAATTTTTGAAACCCTTTTCCTGCCCAAGGGTTACGGAGAAGATCCCAATCAGTACTATTCCACCTACCGCATGTTCGAGTTTTCAGAAATTCTGGGCTTCTACGGATCTGCATACTGGTACATGTTCCATGTCTCCACCCTTGGTCTTGATCCCGTACTGCTGGGAGACAACGAAGAAGCCAAGCACAAGGCCGCAGCCAAGCTTAAAGAAAACCCCCTTTGTGCTTTCGGCCTTTCCGAGCGCACCCATGGAGCAGATATCTATTCCAGCGAGGTGAAGCTGTATCCTCAGGCAGACGGCACCTATCTGGCCCAGGGCTCCAAGTATTATATAGGCAACGGTAATCTTGCCGGTACGGTAACGGTATTTGGTAAAATAGCGGACACCGATGAATACGTCTTTTTTGTGGTAGACTCCAGCCATGAAAAATACGAATGCATCAAAAACGTCATTGCCCAGAATCAGATGTATGTGGCTGAATTCGCCCTGCATGATTATCCCATCACGGAAGCGGAAATCCTCTCCCGTGGTCAGAAGGCCTGGGATGATATGCTCAACACCATCAATATCTGCAAATTCAACATTGGTTCCGCCTCCATTGGTCTTTGCGAGCACTCCCTCTATGAAACCCTGAACCATGCAGCCAAGCGCAAGCTTTTTGGCAAGTATGTAACGGAATTTGCCCACATCCAGCAGCTCTTCTTTGACTCCTGGTGCCGCATCGTGGGCATGAAGCTCTTTGGTCTGCGTGCTACGGACTATCTGCGTGCCGCCAATCCCGAAGACCGCCGCTACCTCCTGTTCAACCCCATCATGAAAATGAAGGTTGCCATTCAGGGCGAGCAGGTCACAGAACTGCTCTGGGACATTCTGGCTGCAAGGGGCTTTGAAAAGGACATGTTCTTCGAGCAGGCCGCCGTGGAGATCAAAGGTATGCCCAAGCTGGAAGGTACCAAGCATGTGAACATGGCACTCATTGCCAAGCTCATCCCCAACTACATCTTCAATCCCAAGGAATACCCTGAGGTTCCCAAAATGAACGGGGGAGAGAACGACGACTTCCTCTTCAATCAGGGTCCCACCAAGGGATACGGCAAAATCCAATTCCACGACTACATGCCCACCTTCAAGGCCCTTTCCCACCTGCCCAACGCAGTGGTCTTCATGGAGCAGATAGAAGCCTTCAAAGAATTTCTCATGGGTTCCGGTATGGATCTCATGGAACAGATGAAAAATTTCGATTTCCTCTATGCTCTGGGTGAATGCTTTGCCATGGTACCCTATGCCCAGCTCATCTGCGAGTCAGCAAAGATGGAAGGCATTTCCGATGACATCCTGGACTCTCTTTTTGACGTCTTTGTAAGGGACATGTCCCGCTATGCCATGGATCTGGCCATGAAGCAGGCCACCAATGAAAAACAGCAGGAACTCTGTACCAAAATGTACAAAAAACCTGTGGTTAATATGGAACGTTATAACCGTATCATTAAAGATGAAATTTACAGCCTGGTGGATGCTTACCACATGAATCCCTGATTCAGGATCACAAATCTGAATTCTTAAAGTGCAATAAGAGAAGCTCTCCGGATACGGGGAGCTTTTTTTACTTTCACCTTCCCGGTGGAGCTGCTAAAAGATCCCCATTCTGTCTAAGGACAGAAAAGGAAAATAAAAACTTCAAGGAGAAAAAAATGTTAAAAAAATCTGAACACAAAGAAGAGGTGAACGGAATTTCCGCCCTCTTTGAAACCAGCATGGGAAATTTTGAAATCGACCTTTTTGTCAAAGAAGTACCTGAAACCGTATGGAACTTTGTCAATCTGGCGGAAGGACGGCAGCGCACCCTGCGTCAGGGTAACTTCTACGACGGCCTCATCTTCCACAGGGTAATTGATGGTTTTATGATTCAGGGCGGCTGCCCCATGGGAACAGGCACAGGAGAACCCGGCTACCGTTTCAAAGACGAATTCCACAAAGATCTGAAACACAATGCCGCAGGTATTCTTTCCATGGCCAATGCCGGTCCAGGCACCAATGGCAGCCAGTTCTTCATCACCCTGGCCCCCACCCCCCACCTGAACAACAGACACTCGGTTTTCGGGATGGTTACCAAAGGCCTTGACGTTGTCATGAATATCGGCAAAACCCCCGTAGACGGACAGGACAAACCCCTTGAGCCTGTGGTCATACAAAAAGTAACCATTCAGCGCAGCTGATCCCCGCCGCATCCTTAAAAAGGCTGCGGAAGTAAATCAGGCTATCCTACAACAAAAACAGGGGCGGCTCCCCCAACGGATGCCGTCCCTGCATATCTCAAAACCTTAGTTTTCAACTCTTTTTTCTACTATTCCAATTCCCGCTGAACCAGTATCTGGGCAATATTAAAAGCGTTATCCCCTACCTTTTCCAGCTTATTGAGTATATCCACAAAAAGAATTCCCATGGCAACACTACAGACACCGGAACTAAGTCTGTCCATATGATTATTTTTAAACTGTATTTTCATCTGGTCAATAAGGTTTTCATCGGCCGTGTCCACCCATATGCCAAACCTTCCCGTATTGTAACCCTCAAAAACATGGGTACAGAAACGGATAGCCACATCAAAAATATCTGCCATTTCATCCCTTGCGGTATCAGAAAAATCCATTTTTTCCTGAATCATTTTCTCTGCATACCGGGCAATGGATTCACTGTAATCACCGATCTTTTCTATGTCATGAATCACATGCATCATACTGTTTATATAAAGGGAATTTCTTTCCGTCATGGGCGTCTGATACAGCCTGACAAGATAACTGCCGATTTCCTTTTCCATGCGATCCACACTGGCTTCAAGCTCATAGATGCGGTTGATCAGCCTCAGATCCCTGTCAAAAATAGCCTTTCTGGCCATAATAAGCATTTCAAGGGCATAGCCGCTCATACGCTGCACTTCCTTACGGGCCTGACGTACAGCCATATCCGGCGTATCAATCAGGTTGTCATCCAGCAGTGTGGCATTGGCATCGGGAATGTCCTTTCCCGGAATCAGCCGCTCACAGATGAGGGCCAGAAAACCAATCAAGGGCAAAAAGACAATAATATTAATAATATTGAAAAGGGTATGTATATTGGCAATATGCCGGGCAACATAAGGATGGAAGCCTTCAGCATTCACAAAATTGGCATCCCCCGGAGTAAGCCTGTCCACAAATTCCGTAAAAAAGGTCAGCAAAATAAGCATATAGATAACGCCGATGGCATTAAAAAGAAAATGGCCCAGAGCTGCCCTTTTGGCGGTTTTATTGGCACCAATGGCTGCAATATTGGCTGTTACCGTAGTCCCAATATTCTCCCCCAGAACAAAAGCCGCAGCCGCATAAAAATCAATAAGACCCGTGCTGGCCAGAGCAATGGTTATACCCATGGTTGCGGAACTGCTCTGCACAATCATTGTCAGAATGGCTCCGGCAAGGACTGCGGCCAGAGGATTCATGGAAAAATAGATAAAAGCTTCACGGAAAATATCACTCTGACGAACAGGAACAAAACTCTGGGTCATAATCTGAAGCCCAAGGAACAAAAGACCAAACCCTATTAAAACTTCTCCCCAGTACTGAAACCTGGGTACCTTTGAAAAAAAGCGTAAAAAAACTCCCACGCCAATGGCCGGGAGTGCTACGCTGGTTATTTTAAAGGCGATTAACTGGGCTGTTACCGTTGTACCGACATTGGCACCCAATACAACACTGAGCGCCTGGGTCAGATTGAGAAGCCCCGCATTCACAAAGCCTACCACCATCACTGTGGTTGCAGAACTGCTCTGAAGCATTGCAGTAACAACAACACCAACAAAGGCACCGACAACACGGTTGGATGTCAGTTTCTCAAGAATAGTGCGCAATGAGTCCCCTGCTGATTTCTGCAGACCATCGGACATCATACGCATACCAAAAAGAAAAAGCCCCAGACCACCAAGCAACTGACAGGCAAAATTCACCCAGTCGATCTCATGCATCCTTATTTCTCCCCATCCGACCCAGCCCCGGCTCGGACGCAAATCCGCCTATCCAGACGACACAACGTCAGGTTGTTTCACAAACACCCGGATAATCCCAGACACAAAAAAAAACAAAACCATCTTTTTCAAATCTCTTCCATGGTTTTGCAGTTAATCCTGAGTTTTTATACACCACATGACCCCACTGTCAATGTGAATCCTGTTGTCTGCTCCAGCAAAGCGCACTTGATTCCCCACTCTAATTGGTGATATGCCCTGAAAATGGAAAGAATGACTTTATAACTTTTTCCCCTTTTCCCATTTCAAAAAACCCAAGAAAAGTGAAAAGCCCATGCGTTTACCCGGTATCACAATGTTTATTGAGAACCCCTTTATTCAGACACGGGTTCTGACCCGGCATCTCAAAGAGTGCGCCTTTGCCTTTCAACAGGCCATGGAATGTATCATATCCAGAAAAAAAGACATGGCACTTCCTTTTAAAGAAGATGTTTTCCGTCTGCGTAAAGAAATTCAGCAACTGGAATGTGGAGGTATTCTCAAATCCCATTTTTTCCGGAGACTTACCATACACCCGAGCCTTTGTTACAGGTATATTCGCGCCCATGGGCGCATTGCCCTGCACATGGAAAAGGTACTCGAGTGGATTCTCGTCAGGGAAGAACCCGTAGCAGACCCCCTTGAAACGGAACTGTTTCTGCTTGCTGATGCAGCGGGTGAAACGGTAGAAGAGCTGGAAAAACTTTCCATAGCAGCGGGATACTGGCTCCAGAAAAAACATGCAAAGAATCATAAAAAAATCATGGCAGCCGCACAGAATATTCTCGATAAAACCGATAATACACAGATTATTGCACGCCGGACAAAAAGAAAAATACTGGAAAGCAGTGCCAGCCCGGCTTCCATGACCCACCTGATGGAACTTGCCAGTCTGATTGAAAGAATCACCGATGATTCCGATGAAATTGCAAGAATTGTCTTTTTTGTACTGAGATCCCCATAACAGAATTAAATATCGAAGATACAGGCAGGACCACAAAAGGAAACACCGGACTTTGTCCGGCGTTTCCTTAAAGGGGAGGTATTGTATAATGATGGAGGTATGATGTGTGCCGGGTATGTCATTTATTCTGAAAGTCAGGGAATCCCTTATCGTGTCAGAGGGGACTTTCAGAACATCCACACCTGTTTGCCAATATAATCTGCCTGAAACAAAAAAACAAATTGATAATTCTGGACAAAGCGACAATTTTTTTTTATTGTTTTTCTAGGCTTAAAAATCATAAAAACAATTGCATACAGCAGCATAGCATAAAATAATGTTTACACCGCAAGCCATACAAGGCTTTTATAGGCACAATCCGGCAAGCAAACTACAGGCTTTAATACAAGTACAGAAATATTTTTTGCAAAAAACGGGGATAGCAAAATTCATCTTATGGTCTTAATGGCTATTTTAAGCACTGCATTTCAAAACCTGCCCTAAAAGGGCATAAAAAAAAGTCCTGCAACTGGCAAGCCGTCTGTATGCAGTGATCTTATGGAGATCCCATGACTTTTCGCCAGCTTGAACTCTTTCTTGCCCTTGCCCGTACACCCCATGTGCGTAAAGTGGCCGAACAGCACTTTCTTACCCAGGCGGCTGTTTCCAGCGCATTGAAAGAACTTGAGAATGAGGTAGGCATTCCCCTGTTTGACCGCTTGAACCGCCGCCTTGTGCTCAATGAAAATGGTAGGGCTCTTTCTGAACGATTAGGCCCCATCATGCAGCAGTTCCATGATACCATAGGTCTCTTCAAAGGCGAGCGCATGAGCGGACACATGCACATTGGTGCATCCGCAACCATTGCAGATTATGTGCTCCCTCAGATTCTTTATCATTTCAGGGATCTTTATCCTGATGTAGCCATCACCACCACATCTGCCAATTCCAGTGAAATTACCCAGAGTGTGGAAAACGGCAAGCTGGACATGGGGTTTGTGGAAGGTGAAGTACAGAGCACCGTAGTGATGTCTGCACCCATTGGAGAGGAAGAAATGGTCATTGTCTCTTCTGATGCCGATTTCGCCCGAAAAAATCCTTATAAAATGGCCTCCCTGCTTTCAAAAAGATGGCTTCTGCGGGAACCCGGATCAGGAACCAGAGACACCTTTCTTCAGGGACTTGGAGATCAGGCCGTGAACCTCAATGTTTTTCTGGAATTTGATCATACCGAATCCGTCAAACGGGTACTGCAGAACCCGGATACCTTAAGCTGCATGTCCCCCTACGCCATAGAACCGGAATTGTTCCATAAAAAACTATTTATTGTCAAAGTAAAGGATCTGCATTTCCCGAGGCGGTTTTACCGCCTGCTGCACAGGGACAAATACGAAACCCGCCCCATGGAGACCTTTTCCCAGATGATTCAGGCCATACTGAATAAGTGATGAAAAAGCCAAAGAACCAATCAATAGCCATGGACCAGAGGTTCCCATATACCAGCTTCTCTTTTTTTTACAGGAGCTCCCAGTGATTTTTGAAATTGAAAAAAACCTGTTCCGGATTCTGGTCCCTTCCCGTATTCCCTTGCTGAAACCGCCGGTAAACCTCTACTTTTTTGCATATCAAGACGGGCTGTTATGGGATGCTGGCTATGGCACCAGGAATGATATAAAAACCGTCATGAAAGCCCTTGAAATCATCTCTCAAATCATGGAAAGCAGGGGAGAATCCTGTCAGGTTTCAAGAATTCTTGTATCCCACGGTCACGGAGATCACTTTGCAGGACTTTACAAGCTCCGTCACCTGACCGGGGCAAAGATACTGCTCACCTCCGCCACGGCAAAAAAAATCAGCTCGGCTGAAGCTTACCGGAAGGCATGGCAGGAAAACACCGGATTCCCCCAGCCCCGCCCACCAGCACTACTCGGGCTTATCTTCCCAGTGATTGAATGGATACAGGAAAAGACCTTCGGTATGCAGTGGGTGAATGAGCCCGATGAAATCATAGCTGAATCAGGAGTTTTACAGGCTGGCAACAGGCTCCTGAGCTATTTTCCCATTCCCGGCCACTCCGATGATCATCTGGCACTTTATGATGCGGCAGCAGGTTTCCTTTTTTCAGGAGATCAGGTACTGCGAACCATCACCCCATGGCTGGGGCCTCCAAAGGGCAGCATCAATGACTACGAAATCAGCCTGAAAAAACTGCAGCGTCTGAAAAACCTGAAAATAATTTTCCCGGCCCATGGCTCTCCCATAGAAGAGCCTCAAAAGCACCTGGACCATGCCCTGGCCCACTCCCGAAAGCGAACCCTGAAAGTCTCCAAAGAAATTCAGAACGCAGGAGATAATGGCATCTCTTTTTACCCTCTTTTGAAAAAAATATATCCAAAGGCATCTTCTGTAACCCGGATCAGTGCCGAAGGCTGGGTCCTGCTGACCCTACACATGCTCATGGATGAAAAAAAAATAAGGACCAAGAACAAAGCAGGAAAGTGGTACTTCTACCCTATGGTAAAGGACCTTTAAAAGTAGGATGGCAGGATATCTCCCTCTGTACCAGAGCTTCTTTGCGCATGATAAAACTGTTTCTGACATAAAGCATAAGATCACAGAAAACCAGAGTACCATTAAAAAAATACAGCCATATGACGGCGTCATAATAATAGACCAGCTTATGCAAAATACCCGCAACATAGCCAAGACATACAATCACCAGAAAAACCGGACTTTTTCCACCATTGGTTCTGGAATGCCAGGATTTCCATATGGATACAGGCCAGGCAAGACCGAAACAGATCAGCATCATAATTTCAAAAATACTTAAAGCCATAGGAACCTCTGATAATATACGGTTTCATTTTCCGGGCAGGATTGAGCCGGAACCAGCCTGTATCCTTTACCCCTTTATACCGGATCCATCAATACCATGATTTCCCAGGATACTTACAAAAGCGTCTTTGAAAATACCGGCACGGGTATGGTTATCATCGAAGAAGATAAAAGCATTTCCCTTGCCAACCTCACCTTCTGCAGACTGGTGGGATGCTCCCATCCTTTGCATCCCTGCCCCTGGACCGACTTTGTGGCCCCGGAAGACAGGGACCGGATGCTCCGCTATCATTATGCCCGAAGAAAAAACAACCATGAAACTCCCCAGAGCTATACCTGCCGCCTTATTGGAAAAGACGGCAGCCGCATCCATGTACGGGTGCGGGTTGCCATGATTCCTGATTCAAAACGAAGTGTGGCCTCTTTTTCCGATATCACAGCTTTTTTAGAGGTTGAGGCAAAACTCCGGAAGCAGGAAGCACAGATGAAAGCCATGGTGGATCACTTTTCCGGTTACCTCTGCGTATTCAACCGCAATCTCATTGTGGAATTCATCAATCAGCCCCTGATGCGCCGCCTCCGCTGCGACGCCACAGGAATGGATGTCACACGCATAATTCCTCTGCCTGAACTGCGCACAGAAACCATGCGCAGGGAAGTTTTTGGCGGAAAAACCCTTAAGCGCCGGGTACACGACCCCGATGATGACAGGTGGTACGATACCGTTGCCACACCCATTTTTGATGCTTCCGGCATCGTCCAGCTGGTTCAGGTCATGATGACAGATGTGACAGAACAGCAGCATGAGGCTGAAAAACTAAGGAACAAAGCCAGCCTCCTGCGCAGCGAGAACAGAAAACTCCGCTCGGACATGGGAGAGCGCTATCGTTTTGGTCAGATTGTAGGCAAAAGCGCTGCCATGCAAAAAATCTATGAGCAGATTCTTCAGGCAGCATCTTCAGGAGAACCACTTCTCATCACAGGGGAGTCCGGAACAGGAAAGGAGCTTGTAGCCCAGGCTGTGCAGGGAGCAGGAAGAAGAAAAAGCCGCCCCTTTGTCACCGTCAACTGCGGAGCCATCCCTCCCGGGATTCTTGAAAGTGAATTTTTCGGATACAAAAAGGGGGCCTTCAGCGGTGCCCATCAGGACAAACGTGGTTACATGGCCATGGCCCACGGTGCAACCCTTTTTCTCGATGAAATCGGAGAACTGGGCAAAAATCTGCAGGTCAAACTGCTGAGGGCCCTTGAACTGGGAGAATACTTTCCCTTGGGTGGTACTTCAGCCCACCGTTCAGACTTCAGACTCATCTGCGCAACCAACAGGGATCTTACAAAGGAAGTTGCTGAAGGACGCATGCGGGAAGATTTCTACTACCGGATCAATATCCTTACCATCCACCTGCCTCCTTTGAGGGAAAGACGGGAAGACATTCCTCTGCTTGTGGATCATTTTACCCGAATGCAGGAAAAAAAACCTCTCCCTATCCCGCCCGGCATGATGGAAAGACTTCTTCAACACGACTGGCCCGGAAATGTAAGGGAGCTTCAGAACACGCTCCAGCGTTTTTTCACCCTGAATCACACGGATCTGCCTGGTCTGTCTCAGCAGAAAACGGCCTCCCCCTTTCCTGAAAGCAAAATTATGGGAGAGGCCGTTGCCGCCTTTGAGCGGCAGCATATTCTAAAGGTACTGGAAGAAAACCACTGGCATAAAATCAAAACAGCTAAAGCCCTTGGTATCCACAGAAAAACCCTCTTTCTCAAGATGAGGGCCTATGGCCTGCTGGAGGTCTGAAAACTGAACACTACCTGCCTGCCATGGCCTTGAGCTTTGCAATGCGCTCTTCCATGGGAGGATGGGTGGAAAAAAACTTTGCCATGGAAGATCCGCTCAGGGGATTTACGATGAACATGTGGGCCGTAGCCGGCCTGGCCTCTTCCATAGGTTTTCGGATACTGCCCTGCTGCAGTCTGTCCAAAGCCCTTGCAAGGGCCATGGGATTGCCGCAGAGGGATGCGCCTCTGGCATCGGCCAGATATTCTCTGGATCTTGAAACAGCCATCTGTATAAGGCTGGCTGCCACGGGCGCAATGAAAGCCAGTATCAGCCCACCAGCCACATTGCCCCTTCCACCGTCTCCGCCACGGCCACCGAAGATGGCAGCCCACTGCATCATACTCCCTATCATGGCGATGGCTCCGGCAAAGGTGGCCGCAACGGTACCAATCAGCGTATCCCTATTGGCCACGTGAGCCAGCTCATGGGCCATAACTCCTTCCAGCTCATCATGGGAGAGAAGGGCAATGATACCCCTCGTGGCCGCAACGGCAGCATTTTCAGGATTTCTGCCCGTTGCAAAGGCATTGGGGCTGTCCGTTGGAATGATATAAACCTTCGGCATGGGAAGCCCTCCCTTATGGGCCAGCTTTTCCACCATTTTATAAAGGGGAGTTTCAGGCCCTGCTTCCTCGGCATTGTACATCTTCAGAATTATTTTGTCGGAGTTCCAGTAGGCGAAAAAATTCATGCCTGCTGCAATAATAAATGCAATCATGGCACCGGAGCTGCCGCCAAGGGCACTGCCCATGCCCACCAGAATCAGGGTCAGAAGGGTCAGTAAAAATCCGGTTTTCAGGGTGTTCATGGAAGACCTCCGTCAATAATATGGGGCATATGGATGCCTGTTTATTTCAGCTAAAATCCGCTACGCTGAACCGATACAGAAAATAAGGTTATTTCATGCTTCGTCAAGATATGAACAAAGCTTCACAGCACTGCCATTTGCCTTGACCGGCCTGCTGGGATACAATGGCTTTCATACATAATCCGCCACGGAAAGGCTGTGGGGATTCATGCATTTAAAAAGAACAGAATATGAAAAAGGCAACCCATGCTCAAAACAGGTGAAATAAATGACCTTCTGGTCGAACGCCGTCTGGAATTCGGTTTTTACTTAAGCTCCGGTGAAGAAGAAGTTCTGCTCCCCAACAAGTATGTACCGGAAGGCCTTGTCCCCGGAGACCGCATAAATGTTTTTGTCTATACGGATTCCGAAGACAGACCCATTGCAACAACCCTTGTACCCAAAGCCATGGTGGGAGATTATGCCCTCCTTAGCGTCAAAGATGTCACAGACTTCGGAACCTTTTTCGACTGGGGCCTTGAAAAAGATCTCCTGGTTCCCCTGAATCAGCAACGCCATCCCATGGCTCCGGGACAGCGTCATGTGGTGCATCTCTGTCTGGATGAAGTGACCCGCAGGGTTTACGGCACTACCCGAATTTCCCGCTCCTGTGACAAAAACATTGAAAGCCTGAAACCCGGACAGGAAGTTCACCTTTTAATCTATAACATAACAAAACTGGGCTTTCAGGCTGTTATCAATCACCGCCATGACGGCATGATCCACAAGAACGAAACCTTTGAAAACCTTGCCATAGGCGATGAAAAAACCGGATATATCTCAAAGATTCAGGCCGATGGAAAAATCGACCTTGTCCTTAAAAAACCCGGCTACGCTTCCATTTCCACCTCCATGGAAAAGGTCATCCATACCCTTGAAACCGAAAAGGGTTTTATACCCTGCACAGACAAGACGGAACCCGAAAAAATCTACCGTTTTTTTTCCATGAGCAAGAAAGAATTCAAAAAAGCCATCGGCGGTCTGCTGAAAGCCGGGAAGGTTGAAATGGACCCGGAGGGCATCCGGCTGAAAACAGAAAGTACCCCTGATAACAAGTAGAAAGCTACGTATTCAGTACAGTTTTCCAGGTGCCATACCTGCCAGACAGATGCACAGCCACCCAGACTATTTGCCCGTGACGCAATCTTATTCTTAGAGCTTCTTGGCCCTGTGCGGAAGCGGCAAAAACTCGCCGCCACAGGCAGAATAAGCTTTTTGATTACCATGGCAGGCTTAAGCACGCTGCCTTTGTGCGGCTCAGACAGTTTGCCGCTTCTTTCGCACAGGCCTGCGAAGCTCTGATCCGAAACGATTGCAATGCCACTTGCAAATAGCCAGGGTGCCTTGCAATAGCACGAAGCTGCTACAATTACTGCATTGGATTTTCAGATTAAACTGTGCTGAACAATTACATAAAAAGCAACACCATAAAAAATCCGAATAAAAAAAGGGCGACCCAGAAAACATCTTCTGAGCCGCCCTTTGAATATAAATACCGTATCCGTCAGTGGCCGGTACCGCAGGAACCTGAGCTACAGGAACCACAACCACCAGCACCAAAATCTATGCTGGAATCTATTTTAAATCCCATGGATGTGAAATCAATCTTTACGGGTGCCGCCTGCTTAAGAAAATCCGCTTCTGCCACAAAGGTATGACCTTCGATGGTGAAAACCTCATCCTTGCTGTTTGGCTCATCCAGAGCCAGTGCCAGAGAAGGCCCGGCTCAGCCCCCGGAATGCACAAACAGGCGAAGGGGCATTAATTCCCGCCCTTCAAAATAGGCATTAATCTGCTCAATGGCAGCAGGGCTTACTTCAATCATTGGACCTCCTTTAAAAAAACCGTTGTTAACGGCAATCATTTAACTGGAATTGCATCATCAGCAATCCGGAAACTTTGCAAAAGTTAAACAGATCCATTTATATTGTCAATAGAGTCCAAAAGAGAGATAGAAAAAATCCATACAAAGACTTCAGAAATACCGGATATATACTTACAAATCCCTAAGGATCAAAAACCTGCCCTTACAATTCTTTTTCCAGAAGAGAGACCCTTTCCGCCATAAGGGTATCGCAGATTTCCTTTTTAACAAAATACCGCCCCAAAACCAGAGCCAGTTCTTTCTGGCTCGGGGCGGTCCCGGATATTGTTTCCACAAAGGTGGCAATGGCTTCCAGGGATTTCCGGAGTTCCGGATCAAGGGACTTGAAATCGCTCATAGATCTGTCCTTTCAGGGGAGATATCAAAAACAAGGGCTGTATCCTGCCCGTCCTTTATCGCAGAAACCCTTATCTCACTGCCCTCAGGCATATCCCCTTTAAGAATTTTTACGGCCAGAGGGTTTTCCAGAAGCTGCTGTATAACCCGCTTCAGGGGCCTTGCACCATAAACAGGGCTGTATCCCTTCTCCGCCAGCAATGCAGAGGCTGCTTCATCCAGCACAAGACGCACCCGCTTTTCACCCAGTCGCGCCTCCAGACGCTTCATCTGAATAGATACAATACTCTGAATCTGATCGGGCTTTAAGGCTTCAAAAATGATGGTCTCATCAATACGGTTTAAAAACTCAGGCTTGAAGGTTGCCCGCAGGGCAGCTTCTATGCCCGCCTCAATTTCAGAGCGATCCATACTTTCCATTTCCTGAATCATCCGGCTGCCCACATTGGAGGTCATGATGATCAGAGTGTTTCTGAAATCAACGGTCCTGCCATGGCCATCGGTGAGACGACCATCATCCAGCATCTGTAAAAGCAGATTGAAAACATCGGGATGGGCCTTTTCTATCTCATCAAAAAGAATCACGCTGTAGGGCCGCCTTCGTACCGCTTCGGTAAGATAACCGCCCTCCTCATATCCCACATAACCCGGAGGCGCACCAATGAGCCTTGCCACGGAATGTTTTTCCATGAACTCGCTCATATCAATGCGCACCATGGCCTGTTCCGTATCAAAGAGAAAAGAGGCCAGAGTCTTGGCCAGTTCCGTCTTGCCCACACCCGTAGGTCCCATAAAGATAAAGCTTCCCATGGGCCGGTCAGGATCCTGAAGACCGGAACGGGATCTGCGCACGGCATTGGCCACGGCCACCACCGCATCATGCTGCCCTATCACACGCTGGCCCAGCACCTCTTCCATGCGCAAAAGCTTTTCCCTTTCCCCTTCCATCATCCGGGCCACGGGAATACCTGTCCAGCGGGAAACCACTTCCGCAATATCCTCGGCGTCCACCTCCTCACGAAGCATTCGGTTTTCTCCCTGCAGCTCTGAAAGATAGTTTTTGGCCGATTCCAGTTCTTTACCCGTTTCCAGCATCAGGCCATAACGGATTTCCGCAACACGTGCCAGATCTCCCCTGCGCTGGGCCTGCTCTTCCTCTATACCCAGCTGTTCCATTCTCTCTTTTATTTCACGGATACGACCTATGGTATCCTTTTCATTCTGCCAGCGGCCCCGCTGCTCCTGTACTTCCTCTTTCAGTCCTGCAAGTTCCAGCTCAAGCTTTTCAAGTCTTGATGCAGAAGCCGCATCACTTTCTTTGCGCAAAGCTTCCCGTTCAATCTCAAGCTGGGTCATGCGGCGCTGCAATTCATCAATGGCAGCTGGCATGGAATCAAGTTCCATGCGTATCTTGGAAGCGCACTCATCCATAAGGTCAATGGCTTTGTCCGGCAGAAAACGATCGGAAATATAACGATCCGACAGCATGGCCGCAGCCACAAGGGCAGAATCCTTGATCCTCACCCCATGGTGCACCTCATATTTTTCCTTCAAACCCCTGAGAATGGAAACCGTATCCTCCACACTGGGTTCCTGGACCAGAACGGGCTGAAAACGACGCTCCAGAGCCGCATCCTTTTCTATATATTTTCTGTATTCATTCAAAGTGGTGGCCCCCACACAGTGCAAAAGACCACGGGCCAAAGCAGGCTTCAGCATATTGGATGCATCCATGGAGCCTTCGGCCGCACCAGCCCCCACAAGGGTGTGAAGCTCGTCAATGAAGAGGATTATACCGCCTTCGGCATTTTCCACTTCCTTTAATACGGCCTTCAGCCTGTCCTCAAACTCACCACGGTATTTGGCTCCGGCTATAAGAGCACCCATATCCAGCGTCAAAAGACGCTTGTCTTTCAGGGATTCCGCCACATCTCCTTCCACAATACGACGAGCAAGACCTTCCACAATGGCGGTCTTTCCCACCCCCGGCTCACCAATAAGAACGGGATTGTTTTTGGTTCTCCGGGAAAGTACCTGCACCACCCGCCGGATTTCCTCGTCCCGGCCGATCACAGGATCAAGCTTGCCTGCCCGGGCCAGCTCCGTCAAATCCCTGGCATACTTTTCCAGAGCCTGATATTTATCCTCAGGATTGGGGTCCCTTACCTTACCATTACCCCTTATGCCCTGAAGGGTCTCCAGAATACCCTGTCTGGAAATTCCGCAACGGGAAAAAATGGCTGCAATGCCATCTTTGTCTCCGCTAAGGGCAAGAAGCAAATGTTCCACGCTTAAGTACTGATCCTTCATAGTGTCGGCTTCTTTAAAAGCCGCTTCCAGTACCTTATGGAGATTCCTTGACAGGCCCCTCTCACCTGCAGCACCTGTGACCTTCGGATACTTTTTCAGAAGTTCCGATACTTCCTGCTGAAGCTGCTGCAGCGGCACCCCGATTTTCCGGAAAATGGCCATGGCAATACCGGATTCATCCAGAAGCATGGCTTCAAGGAGATGTCCCGGTTCCACCTGGGGATGGGTATAGTTTTCTGCCCTTTGCAGGGCTTCCTGTAAAAGTTCCTGACTTTTCAAAGTGAATTTATCAAAACGCATGGCGTCTCCTTATTTTTAATGAAAAAAGTCCATATCGAAGCATGCTTTTTCCAAAGAATCATAAGCATCGGCCCAAAACTGTCAAATAAACGGTCTGGAATTTGCATCTGTTTTTTGCTATGGTTCCACCCATAAAAAAAGGGGCCATAAAGCCCCAGCTGCCTGTCACATAAAATTATTTTCTGATTACCACCTTCCTTACAGCCTTAAAGTCAGAACTATTGCAAAGGAAGTTTTTTACGCCTGCCAGCGGGCACCCATAAAGGATGCCACTTCAACTCCCACATCAGGATACCCTATGCTCAGTGATTTCATGGACACCATTGTTTCAAGAGGGGCCGAAGCCCTCTTACCCCACAATCTCCCGGACATCTGGCTGGAGCCCGTATTCCGGGCCGCCACCCGCTTTCTCCGTCATGCATCCGGCAACAGCCCGGCCGAAGCAGGGGAAAATCCCATGGACCTTTTTGAAGACATGGACGGCAGCCTTTTTCTGGCCGCCATCACAGAAATCATCCAGTCCCGTTATGATTATCCCGCACACTTTCAAATGGAAACCCTTCCCGAAGAAGTGCTGTTTGAAAGCATTGCCTGCTATGCCATGTATGCAGCACTGGAAACAATCCACAGACAGCATAGCATAAACTACCCCCATCCGGATCCAGACACCCTGCTTGAGCCGGAAACCATACTGGAAATAGAAGAAGAAAATCCTAAGCTTTCTGAGCTTCTACACAAAACCTTCAGCGGTCCGGAAAAAAAATAATCCGAACTGTACCTTAAATTACGGACGAATCCCTATTCCCAACCCATCCAGAAGCTCTGCCTTTGGAATACCGCTGCCATCATATCCCCTTAAAGTATAGTAGCGATCCAGCATCTTCTTTAAGGGTACGGTGCGCTTTTTTTTGTCTCCCCTGCGGCTTTCCCTGAGAAGACGGTCAGGCAGGGTATCCTCCTTGCGGGAGACACCCATGCGGGTGTTCATGTAGCGTTCCAGGACATGGATACGCTCGCCTGCCTTTAACACCTCGGAAGAAGAAAGTCTTTCTCCTGTGATGGAAGTCCAGAGATTAGTATAAGCGCTGAAATCCATAAGGGCGATGGCAAGTTTCGGCACAAAGCGCATGAGGATGGCCAGCATGAAATCCGGTGTATATTTGGAAAGGGGCGGTTCCAGAGTATAGGCAAACATGGTGAACTGGCAGCTTTGCAGGGCATTGATGACGCAGGTGAGGTTTTCAAAGAAAATGACAAACTCCGCCTTGGCCTGAGTGGAATGGCGGTCGAGAAGACCAAAGTACACCTCCAGGGCCACAAGATAGGCGGAAAGATGGCAGGCTCCCCGGTTGGCCACGGCATAGGCCAGTCCCTGCCCGGTGCTGCCCCTTGGATCGTAGGCGGCCATCTCAAGGCCCTTCACCTGCATGGCAAAGGCTTCTCCACCGTAACGGCTGGCAAGATAGCGGCTGCCCTTGGCCATTTCCGCACCAAAGCCTTCATTTCTTGCTATGGAAATAAGGGCCTCGCTCACCCCTTCGGCAGAACCAAAACGCAGAGGACTTTCCACAAGGCCCTTTTCCGAAGCCTCCATAACCCAGGCCAGAGTACCACCTGCGCTGATGGTATCCATGCCCAGATCAGAACAGATCCGGTTCCATTCCGCATTTTTTTCCCTATCAAAGATAGCAAGATTGGTACCGAGAAGTACTGTGGTTTCAAATTCAGGAACGGGCATCCGTTTTCCACCATAGGTACCCGAATGGCCGCAGAGGATGGTGCAGGGCTTGCAGGTATGAAAACGGGTATCGTGCAGATCCTTTGTCATTTCCCCGGACATTTCAAAGGCTCTGTCATGGCGGCCTGCCCGGAAGTTTTCCACGGGAAGGATGTTGGCCTCGTTGTTGGGGTTGAGGTTCATGTTGGTCCCGTAGTTGCGAAGCCCAACAGAGCTGGTCTCATTGCGCTGAATATAGGCGTTGCCCCGCTTTTTCGCCCTTTCAAAGGCTTTGGCATTTTTGGGCAGAATTTTATAGGCCCCGCCCTTGGCCACAATGGCCTTGACCTTTTTAGCCCCGAAAACGGCTCCCATGCCGCCCCGACCAAGAAAGCGATGACCAGAAGCCACATTGGCAAAGGCCACAAGGTTTTCTCCCGCAGGTCCGATGACCAGAGCCGCCTCCTTGCCACTGGCAAGGGCCTTCTGACTTTCCTGGGTATCCATGCCCCAGAAGGGCTGGCCGTCCTCAAAGATCACACCCTCCTCATCCAGCCGGAGAATGACGGGTGTGGTGGAAACTCCTTTCAGGATCAGCCCGTCCCAGCCTGCGGTTTTAAGCTGCATGCCAAAGGGCCCGCCGCAGGAAGAGCTGGTCATGATCCCTGTCAGGGGGGAACGGGTTACGGCATGGAACCTTCCCGAGCAGGGCGCTCCCGTCCCCATGAGCACACCGGGCATAAGGGCGACGATGTTCTCCGGCCCCAAAGGATCGGCATTGAGGGGCATACGGTCATACACCAGTTTCAGGCCTAAGCCCTTGGCCCCCAGCCACTGCCTGCGTTCTTCCCTTGAAACCGTATATATGGAAAAGCTGCGGGTGGTGAGATCCACCTCCAGCACACGGTTGGATGTTCCTGAAATTTCCTTCATATCCTTCACTTTCCCCTTCAATTTTGACGTTGCAACACGAATAAATCCGGTGAAATGAAATTTTCTTGCACCATCAGAAGGCTTTTTTCAAAACAGCTTTGGCGTCTTCCATGTCCATTTCTTTAGGGTTCATCATCAAAGCGCCATCATTGATGGCCTTCAAAGCGATTTCTCCCAGTTGATCCTCACGGGCTCCGGCGTCCTTTAAACGCATGGGCAGCCCTGCCTTGATTTCCAGAGCCTTTTGCAGCTTATTGAGGGACTCAAGAAGACGTTCCGGTCTGGACTGGGGAGGGGTTGCCGCATATATCTCCGCACCGCCTAAGGGAAGAAGCAGCTCGCCGATTATCTCAGCCCTTTCGGGAAGATTATAGGCCAGTCCGTGGGGCAGAAAGATGCCCATGGCCACCCCATGGGGAATGTGGCAGACCGCACCCGTTGCGTGCCCCAGGGCATGGACCATGCCAACCATGGAATTGGAGAAGGCAGCACCTGCCATACAGGAAGCGTTGGCAAGGGCCAGGCGTGCGGTGGCATTTTTGCCATCTTCCACGGCAAGGGGCAGATAACGGCTTATGAGGGTAATGGCTGCCGTGGCATGGGCGTCACTTAAAGGATTTTTTTGCAGGCAGGTATAGGCTTCCATGGCATGGCTCAAGGCATCCATACCCGTGGCCGCCGTGATTTTTGCAGGCATGGTGAGGGTCATGCGGGGGTCAATGAGGGCAAGATTGGGCAGAAGGTGGCGAGACATAAAGGCCATCTTCACATTTCTTTTTATATCAGCAATCACCGCCACCAGGGTCACTTCCGAGCCTGTACCTGCGGTGGTGGGCACCACCACAAGGGGCTTTAAGGGTCCGGTGAGCCGATCTGCGCCCATGTAATCCTTCAGCTCTCCCTTATCGTGGGACACCACGATATTGACTCCCTTGGCCGTGTCAATGGGGGAGCCCCCGCCCACGGCCACAAGACCATCGCACCCGTTAGCACGATAGACTTCGGCAATGGCGTTGACCACATCCACGGAGGAATCCGGAGGCACATCATCATAGATGGCACCTATGGTCATGCCGGAGCTGCCAAAGGCTTCCTGCACGACCTGAATAAGACCTGCGGCCACCACCCCCTTGTCCGTGACAATGAGAGGGCGGGTAACGCCCATCTGGGAAAGTTCATAGGGAAGGTTGTCCAGGGCCTTGTGACCGGAAACGATTTTCACTGGATTATAAAACTCAAAATAGGAAGGCAGCATGGGAGGACTCCTTAGAGGTTTTAAAATATGGAAAAAAAGCCCTACAGGCCAAAGGGAATTCCTAAGGTATAGATGTAAAGCCGCCGCCGGACAGGCCGCAGCACAGGAGGCATGCGTTTGACCAGGGGACGGCAGATGAAAGCGGGGTAAAGATAGGCCAGCAGGCGGTCGAGGCAGCGCACAAAGGACATGGACCTTGCCACATCCCCCACAAGACTGAGGCGATTTTCCGCAAAGGCCCGGGCGGATCCCATCTGCGGGGTCAGAACGAGAAAGGCACTTTCAATATTTTTAAAGCGGATGATGAGATCGGCATCTTCCTTTGCCCATCCCGCATAGCGGATGCGCCCGTCCACCTTCTTAAGCAGCATGGAAGGCCCCTTGGGCAGGATGCACATGGCAAGGGTAAACCCCTCCTCCCATTCCGCCACCTCCCTGCGGATGCCCGCATCCAGCTTTGCTGCGGACTGAAATGCCCTGCCCAGTACAAAAAAGACCACATGGGCCACCAGTTCCTTAAACCATTTCCGGCCCGGCCTCAAAGGTTGATAAACTTTTTCCATTACTGGCTCCTCTATCCTGAAGTTTTAAAAAGCACACCCATGGAAGAACAATTAAAAAAGGGAAAAATTTGAAACCTTTATTCTGCGTAAACGACCATGCCCTTAAAACAGGTTTATAAGCACAAAAACCACTTGCTGTTTTTTACACCATCAACTTCTCCAAATCCGGCTTTTCGGAAAAAAAGACATTCAATGCCATCAAAGCCTCCACCAGATGCGTAAAATCAACTTCCTTCTGACGGACAAGATCCTGAATAATAAAACCATCTATAATGGAAATGATCAGTTGAGCAGCAAAAGCAGGTGCCCTGTGTCCGGGAAACAACTGACTTAGGGAATCCTGAAGTAAGTTTTCCCATCCCTTATAACTTCCTGCAATTTTGCTCCGCAACTCAGGGTTTCCAGCAACAGCCTCCCGAACCAGATGCAGGTGAAGACGCCCCCTGCCCTTTGCCTCCAGCAATGAACTCATCAGAGCAGAAAACAAACGATCAGGACATTTCTTCATACGGTTCAAAAGACTCAAAAGCTCATCCGTTATGGCTTCCATATGCGTTTCTGTAATGTGGAAGATCAGATCATTTTTTGATGCAAAATGATAATGCAGAGTTCCTTTACTGACTCCAGCCTCAGCTGCAATGTCCGATAAAGATGCCTTGTCTATGCCTTTATCCAGAAAAAGACGTGTTGCTGAATCAAGAATATTCTCCCGGGCCAGTCCACGGGGTTTTTCTACTGCAGCCATATTTTCCTCCTATCGATCGTCCAACCGACCGAAACAGTGTTTTGCATTAATGCACAAATAATTTATTCCTGTCAAGAACTCTATTCATAAAAAAAGCCACAGAAATCTGTGGCTTTTTAAAGTTACAACTGGCTCTTCACAATAGAGGTATCCGCAAAAGACAATCCGGATTAAAAACATCCAGAAGCACAAACGAATAAAAAAACGTCACAGGGCTTTCAACTCCAGACGCAGAGGTATCTCATGACAATCCCTACTTACTTCACGGGTGGGGCCAAGTTCCCATTTCTTGCAAGCAACGCCATCCCCCATAATTGACAACAGCTCCGAGACCAGACCTTTTACATTGATAACCGGATGACGCATAAAAACATCCGGAAGACCATAGGTCAGACTGCAAACCAGACATTTTCCAGGCCTCTGCTCCAGAACAAAAGCAAAGTCGAGAAGATTTTCACGGGGCTCTCCACGAAAAGCCAAGCCAATGTCGTAGGCCCCCTCTTCTGCATCACCAAAGAGGGCATCAAAAAAAGCATCCGATTTTTCCCTAGGAAATAAGTCTTTAAGTTTTTCAGGCGTTAAAATAGTGTTCCAATCTTTTAATCCCATTGATTCTCCCCTGACAAAATCTTTTCCCACTGCCAGATTTATTTCTGACTGCAATCCGAGAGAACTTCATAAAACAGTTAAAAAACGCAGTGCCCACAAATCACGCTTTTTAAACTCCAAAAGAAGTATTTTACCCCAGCTTCACCCTCGTAATGAAAAGATTCTCCCATCTTCCTTTACAGTAAAATCAAATCCTGCCTCTACAAAGCAGCTCCCAATGCCGCAACCTTATCCTAAGGGCCGTGTGCCGTCAATAAGACACATGGGTGTGACAGCAAGGAGGCCAGATAAGGATGACTTAACAAAGGCAGGTCTTATACCTGCCCGCATCATGCGTAAAGACATGAATCGGGCCGTAGATAAAGATTAAGGAGGTAAAAACGACAGGGCAAGGAAGGAATAATAAAATCAAATAAAAAACGCCCTGTCTTCGAGGTGAAATCACCTTGAAGGCAGGGCGTTAAAAGAATCCGGCGGCGTCCTACTCTCCCACACAGTTGCCCATGCAGTACCATCGGCGCAGTCAAGCTTAACTTCCGTGTTCGGGATGGGAACGGGTGTGACCTTGACGCCATCGCCACCGAAAATTGTATTTCGATGTATTGTATTAAAAAAGAACTAAAGGCTTTTACACCTTATTCATTCATGCGTCGAGTTATTTTTTTTATYTATGACAAGCTCATTAAAACCAAAGCGCTTTTGCTGYAATCAAAGATCACCAATATTGTGGCTAAGCCTCACGACCGATTAGTACCGGTAAGCTCCATGCATTACTGCACTTACACACCCGGCCTATCAACCTTGTAGTCTCCAAGGGGTCTTTAGCTGACTTGACGTCAGGGGATATCTAATCTTGAAGTTGGCTTCCCGCTTAGATGCTTTCAGCGGTTATCCGTACCGAACTTAGCTACCCTGCTATGCCGCTGGCGCRACAACAGGAACACCAGTGGTTCGTCCATTCCGGTCCTCTCGTACTAGGAACAGATCTCCTCAAATATCCAACGCCCACGGAAGATAGGGACCAAACTGTCTCACGACGTTTTAAACCCAGCTCGCGTACCACTTTAAT
>NZ_VDMB01000029.1 GCF_006175995.1 Desulfobotulus mexicanus | reverse complement strand
CCTTCTGGGCTTTACCTGGAAAACACCGGGCCCAGATGATCTCAGGGGCTTTATCCGCCATGCCCTGAAAGACCGCATACGCATGCTGCAAGCACTTGCCCCCTTCTCTTCCCTGAAGGAAGAAAGTCTCTTTACACTGGCCTGCCGCATGAAACCGGAATCCTTTGGCGGAGAAGATCGGCTTCAGACCGAAGGCCAGCCCATAGATGCCCTGCGATTTGTCATGGATGGTATTGTGGAAACCTACCGGCACAACCGCAGCGGCTGGATCGGCACCGTTCGGGTAGCCGGTCCCGGAGCCTGCACAGGGGAAGAGGCCCTGCCACCGGGCAGAAATCCCGGAGCAGGCAGTACGGTGGAAGCCATAGAACCTGTCTTTGCCTTCTCCGTATCCCTTGAAGACATGCGCAGTCTCATCCGAAAAGACCCGGATCTTGGGTTCATGCTGCTGGAAATAGCCTCAGGGAAGAATGATCAGGCAGAAAGGCTTTTTGTGGCGGTGTAAGCAATAACTGTTCAACACATTTTATTCTGTAATTCAGGCATCGTAATTTCAGCAGTTTCGTACCATTGCAAGGCACCCTGGCTATTTTCAAGTGACCTTGCAATCGTTTCGTCACGGGCAAATAGCCAGGGGGCATCTGCCTGGCAGTTATGGTTCTTAGCCAGTGAAGATGATGCTGAACAGCAGCTCACGCCCTGCTACGGCGTCTTGTCATAGAGTAACATGTGTCATATTCAGAATCATTTTGAGCACAGACAGAGAATTGGTCACTTTTTAAGTGCTTGAATTGAAAGAACTAAATTTAAGCTACTCAGAAGTTACCAATCAAATAACCTTTTGAGGCAGATGGATGCATAGCGAGAGCAAAAAGGGAAAACCGGATCAGGGCAAAAAAACATCCTGCCCCAGTTCTACATCCACTTCCAGCCTGCGAAGAAAAACGATTTCCCCTTCTCCGTTACCAGAAAAGCGTTCTACCTTAACGGGAAGACCCAGCTCCGGATGCACCCACAAAAACCAGGTGTTATCCACAGCTTCGACCAAAACACCTTCACAAAGGAGGCCGTCCACAGATTCCGGCGCGAGCAGGGTCACAATACCCTCATCGGCATATTTTTTTACAGTCCTGAGCAGAGAACCTATATCCGAGCGATCCACGGTATGCCCCTTTGGATCTCTGATCAGCCTGTTTTCAGGAGAAAGCCGCAGTTGAATCAAACTGCCTGAAAATGGCTGAAGATGAACCCTTTTACTCTCCGGATTGTAAATCAACCTGGCCCCCTTATGGGGCTGAATAAAATCCATCCTTATAAAACCAGGTTTCTGATAAGTATAATAAATACGGTTACGTCCGCCTTCTCCTTCCGAATCCAGCAGAGCAGTATAATTTGTCAGGGCATCAAAGCGTTCCAGCATTCTGTCAACGGAATCTGATGCTGCTACTCCGAAAAAACCAGAAGAAAAAAAAGATAAAAAAAACAAGCACAGACCCGCCCAAAATAACCTCAAAGTTTTTTCCCTTCAGTCAGATGGCGTACAAAACCCTGCTTTCCTTTTACCATAATACGCTTGTGATTCTCACTGAAATAACCTTTTAAAAGCGGGGACAGAAGGGTCATCCATGGCTTAGCCGTACGAACATTCAAATATAAAAAACCCCGTGTACCCTGCATCTCCTCTTCAATACGACACAGACATTCACCCTGAATGTCTCCATAGATATCCGCACGAATTAAAGCTTCCGGACTGATTTCCCGGATCACAGCTCCCACATCGAGACGATAAGACAAGGCCCCCCTCCACCGGGTATTGTAAGTCTTACCCTGAATACCCGCAGGCAATGCATCGGGCGAAGAAGAAGAAATCAAGCACTCCCACCATAGGGGCCAGTCTTCCACCTGCACCATTCCGTTCCATACTTTTTTCAATGGTGCCTCGATAAACCAAGATTCCTCAAAATGATAATTAGACCACCGATCCGTTAATAAAATCACTATACCTGCCTGTCCTGTATAAAAAGGGCACAGTGCCTGCTGCACTATGGAAACTTTTTAACTTAGCACGCAATGGGTCAGAGCAAAACAGAGCATTGCAGATATCGTTTCGAATTGCGTCACGGGCAAATTGACTTAGTGTCTGTACTTCTGTGTGACGGGTATAAAAACAGGCCCGCCGGATCTCCTGTCTTGGGAAATCCGGCGGTGACTGGCCTTTTCTTGCAAGGCTATCCCCTAAAAGGTAGCCGGGCTTTTTTTTAAATTACTGAAGCGCCCTCAGCTTTGCAGTGAACTCCTGTCTCAGATTCTCATCTGCTCCCACCTGCTGAACTATCATGTTGTAGCTCTGGGCATTGAGCCCTGCATCTTCAACAGCACCCAGCATTTTTTCATTGGCATTAACCTGAAGGCTCTGTCTTTCTTCGGGCGTATCCACATCCTGAACAGACTCCTGAAAAGCCTGATTGATCTGTACAATTTCCACATACGCTTCCGCAGCCTTCTGCAGGTCCGCATCACTTACTTCCATGGTCTTCCCGGACATTGCCGGTTCCTGATAGGCGTCCTGCGCCGTGGCAGAGACTGCCATAAAAGCAAACACACAAACACATAAAGCCAGAACCCCGTAAAATCTTTGGTACATACACTCCTCCTTTAGACACATTCAATTAATTCATTGCTACAAAACATACGAAAACTGCACAAAAAACAGATATGCAATCTGAACATTTAAGCATTGCATTCCAGATGCCAACCCCATTCAAAAAAACAAAAAATCATTATTTCTTTAAATACAAAAATCTTAGATCCAAAGAAAACTTAAATTTCCGCCATCAGCCATACACTGCACACTTGTATCTTTATGGCACATGTGACATAAATTTGGTCGGAAGGAGAAAAAATGAAACAGTTTTTTTTATTCCCTGGTCCCGCAAGCCTACGCACAACCCTATTGATTTATATGCTCACCCCCCTCATCATTACCCTTGCCGTGTTCGGAGCCCTGGCCCTCAAATCCATAGAAAACCGGGTAGAAGAACAGATGAAAAAAGATCTGGAACTTGTAGCCCGTGCAATTCAGCTGCCCATAGGTTCTGCCCTTGAACAAAACAGCATGCCAAGCATGCAGCAGGCTCTGGAATCCGCTCTGGCCATCGGAAGAATTTACAGTGCCTACATCTATGACCAGCAGGGAAGCGAGATTCTCCGACTGGGCATTGCTGATCCGGAACCCGAAACCGAGCGCCTTACCGAATTAGCCGCAGACGGTGAAAATCTTGGCGAATACGGACGTATTGCAGGCCGCCATGTCTATTCCTATTTTGTTCCTCTCACAGACCAGGGGGGACGTATTATCGGCCTTCTCCATCTTACCCGCAGAGGTAGTGAATTCAGCGAGCATATTCAGTCAATCCGCTTCAGAGGCTTGGTGATCCTCGGCGCACTACTGGTCATCCTGTCTGCCCTTGTACTCATCGGACATCACCGCGCCCTGGGAAAACATCTCAGAAGACTGACAGAAAGCATGGCGCTTGTTGCCGAAGGAAAACGAAGTCACCGCTTCCAGGAAACCGGGCCCAGGGAAATTGTCTCCCTTGGCATCAGCTTCAACCACATGCTTAACAGCATTGAAGAGACAGAAGAAAGCCTCCGCTCCCAGCAGCAGAAACAGGAAGCACTGGAAAGAAAACTCCGTCATTCAGAAAAACTGGCGGCTCTGGGCAGGCTGGCTGCGGGTACTGCCCATGAGCTGGGTTCACCCTTAAGCATCATCAGCGGCAAGGCACAACGCACCCTGCGCGAAAACAATCTCAGGGAAAATCAGAAAACAAACCTTGAAGACATCCGCAGACAGGTCAGACGAATGGACCTCATCATACGACAGCTTCTGAATTTCAGCAGAAGGAATCCCCTGCGCTGTTCTCCTGCGGAACCGGCCCGACTGGCAGCCACCGTTACAGCCGCCGTATCCGAAGAAACAGGTATCAACCCGGCGGACATACGAATGGAGGGTCCTGAGAAAAAAATGCCCCTCCTCATGGACACCATGCGGGTTCAACAGGCACTGATCAATCTTCTGCGTAACGCCATCCAGTGTGCACCTTCGGGAAAAATCAATTTTTCATGGCAATATAAGAACAGGGGGATTCTCTTTTCCGTCTGTGACCAGGGACCCGGCATTGCCCCTGAAATCCGTTCTGAAATATTTGAACCTTTTTTTACCACCAAACCGACGGGCGAAGGTACCGGGCTTGGTCTTTCCGTTGTACTTACCGTAGCGGAAGAGCATGGCGGTTTTGTGGAAGCCACAGATAAGCCCGAAGGCGGTACATGCTTTCATCTTTTTATTCCGGAACAGACAGAAAAAAAGGAAACATCAGAGACATGGCAGAAAAAAACGAGGCACGGATACTGATAGTGGAAGATGACAGGGCTCTGGCTGCCATGCTCAGTGATGAAATCCGGGATGCAGGTCTTCATGCAGACTGGGCTGCCAGTGCCGAGGAGGGGATCAAAAAAATGCGGCAGCAGTGGCCGGACCTTGTGATTTCCGACCTCAGCCTGCCGGGGATGGACGGCATGCTTTTTCTAAAGGAAGTTCTTGAAAAAAAACAACTTGAACCATCTCCGGCCTTTCTTATAATCACAGCCTTTGGGACCATATCAAAGGCCGTTGAAGCCCTGAAGGCAGGAGCCGAAGATTTCCTGACCAAGCCGCTGGATCTGGAACATTTCATCCTCAGTGTCAGGCGTATTCTGGAAAGAAAACAACTACGGGAAACCCTTTCCAGAATGCGGGGATTTCTGTCTGCCGAAGGATTCCACGGCATGCATGGTCAGAGCACGTCCATGAGACTGCTTTTCGAACAGATACGGCAGGTGGCCAAAGCCCAAGGCCCAATCCTGATACTCGGAGAAAGCGGTTCCGGAAAAGAACTGGTGGCAAGGGCCATACACAAAGAAAGCAGCAGGACCAAAGGTCCTTTTATTCCAGTCAACTGCGCAGGAATCCCGGAACACCTCATGGAAAGTGAGTTCTTCGGACATACGGCGGGTGCCTTTACTGGTGCCAGTAAAAACCGTCCTGGCCTTTTTGCCGAAGCCAGTGGCGGCTCCCTTCTGCTGGATGAAATATCTGAAATGCCACTTTTTCTCCAGGCCAAGCTGCTGCGTATTCTTCAGGACGGTAAGGTGAGAAGGGTTGGAGAAAATCGGGAAGATCAGGTGGATGTACGGATTCTTGCGGCAACCCATCAGGATATGGAAAAG
Organism: Desulfobotulus mexicanus; assembly: GCF_006175995.1. Lineage (NCBI taxonomy): Bacteria > Pseudomonadati > Thermodesulfobacteriota > Desulfobacteria > Desulfobacterales > Desulfobacteraceae > Desulfobotulus > Desulfobotulus mexicanus. Next base: position 25,519 of record NZ_VDMB01000029.1, on the reverse strand, counting down.
GATGTACAGCAGGAAAATTTCCGCAAAGATCTTTTTTTCAGACTGGAAACCTTTACCCTCAGGGTCCCCCCCTTAAGGGAACGGGAAGAGGACAAGGAACTTCTTGCAGCCCGTTTCATGGAACAGTTCGCCCTGGCCATGGATAAAAGAATCAGAGGCTTTTCTTCTTCTGCTCTGGATCTCATAACCCACTACCCCTTCCCCGGCAATGTCCGAGAACTTCGCAATGCCATGGAAAGGGCTGTTACCTTTGCAAAAGGAAAACTCATTCTTCCGGAAGATCTGCCCGCACGGATACGCAACCCGCATTGCACCCCGTCGCCCATTGCAGAAGCTGGCACCCAGATCCTGCCCACTGACAGACTTATCCCCCTTGCTGAACTTGAGCTCCGCTATATAAGGCACGTACTGAAAGAGACCGGAGGTAATAAACGAAGTGCCGCCACCATTCTGGGCATAGGACGGCGCACCCTCTACAGAAAACTGGGGGAAGGATAATCCGGAAGTGACCCCAAGTATGTCAACAACTTCTATATTTTTCGATCCAGATATTACACTTTATGCTCACCCATCGGGTTGCCATTTTTTGGTGTACTTTGGCTGAGAAAAACTTCACACCTAAAATGTGCAACCCTCCGGGCAAGTTTTTTTAGCGCTCTATTCCGACAAAAACAGGCCGGATCTGTCAACACCAGCTACTAAACTATCAAGGTTTACCTACAAAAGTATAACTGAAGGAACGGCTGTACCCCGTCCTCAGAACAGTTGCAGTAATCGTATCACGAACACCGGAATCAGCACCGGGAATAAAAATACGTGCCTGACCACTGCTGTCAGTTTTTACGGTTTCCGAATCGGTATAACCATCTGTCCCTACAACCCTGAAACCAATCTCCACACCTTCATGGGCAGGAGAAATGCTTGCCGTCACGGTAACAGATACTCCCTCGGGGGGAGATGCAGGGGCTGCACTGAGGTTGAGCACATAGGTTTCAAGGGTTTCCCCGGGAAGACTTATAAGAACAGACTCATTATCATCAGACCTGCTCACCCTTGCATAGCCACCATCGGATGTAACCCGTACCTCAAAACTCAAAGTACCCGGACCCGACAGTGTTTTACTCTCTGCACTGGTAACTCCCTGTACAGGATCAACCTTTACCTGCAAGGGGAAGTCGCCATCGCTGACCTGGACAATCACCTGCCAGGTCATAATACCCTGACTTGAGCCAACAAGACTCCTGCTTACCTTCCAACCCTGCCCGTCAATTGTAGTGCCATCATCTTTTTCACTTGAAGTATCCACAGCCAGAATGGTTTCCATCCCCGACTTAACAGCAGCAATAACACTGTCAATTACCCCTTGAATATTCACTGCATCCACAATCCAGCTTCCTTCCGGAAGGGTCATGGTCACACCTTCTTCTCCGCCGGCACCCGTCTTTTTCTTATCACTGACATAAATCAGAGGATTTCCTTCATCATCCTTACCTTCAGCAATTATAATGGATGTGCTGTCTTTTTCTGCTGTCGCATCCATCACAGTCATCTGGGCACTATCCGCATCATCACTTATGACAGCATCATGGAGCCGCTTAAGACTTTGTTTAATTCTGTTTTTTTCCTCGTCACCAAGAACTCCGGGAAGCCGTTCATCAATGGACTTAACAAATTCATCCGCAGCCTTTTCAGGGTCATTACCATGAACATTTTCAAGATAATCTTTATGCTTTCCTGCGTACTTATGAAGCTCCTTTTCCATTTCCGAAGCAACCATATCCTCAATTTCATCCATGAGAATATTGCCATCAATGGAAGGATTGAAGTTTCTGCCCTTCTCAGTCAGGTCAGCCCCTTCCTTTAAAAATGAATCAATATCCGATCTGCCGTTAACAGATCCTCTTTCAGCAACATCGGCAAACTCAATTCCATCCACTATTGTTGCACTGGGAGAGGTTAGATCATTGAAAAGAACATTGGCCTGATTGTCATACTTGCCTTCACGGAAACTCTGCCAGAAGGCCTCGGCGTTACCTTCCACATCCTTACGGTTCATGATACCCCTGCTCTTCAGGGCATACTCATAGGCCTCCTGTTTTCCCTGGTCAGAAATCTGATCAAGAACATTCAGCACCCTCTCTCTTCCCCTTTGTGCACTGAAGCCAAGACCGTTTACCAAAAAATCCCATGCTGCACGAAGGGACTTAGACTCCCTGCTACCGTCCGCCCCTCTCGCTGGTAGCCTGACACCCATGGGATCGCGGGCAAAAGCATAGGACTTTTTAACGGACGACTTTGCTTCGTCAATTCTAAGCACAGCCTTTTCCACCTCATCAAGGGAATCCAGAATCTGCATCTGCAACTCCAGCCACCGGGCCACAGATTCCTCATCAGGATCTTTCTCTCCGTAAGGCTTTTGAAAATCACTGCTCATGGCTGCCATAAACGTTAATCTGGCAAGACCTACTGTCTTACTGAACTCAGAAATTGTATTATAGTCCTTATAAGTTTGTGAAGCCGTTACCGGAGGCTCAGAGGGAGGTGCTGCCGGAGGACTTGAACTCGAACTGCTGCTGTTACATCCGGCTAAAATAATCAGAACCATTGCTCCTGACACAAGAAAAAAAGCTCTTTTAGAAATCATATCAAACCCCTTTCTTTACAATGTTATGCTGCACTCCGAACAAAACAGAAACCAGACACCACTTTCTCTGGCAAACAGTGTTTGCTTCGCAGTCCTGCCTATTACGCAAAACCAGTTTGCCTTAAAACCTGTTTTCCAGCCTCGCAAAGGACCTGAATGCAGACCGATGTCGCACTATAATTGTTTTTATTGACCCAGAAGCTCAATGTATGGTGTAAATCTGAAATATCATAATTATTTATTACCGCTTCTGTCCAAATTATGAGCCTCGGAACTTTTTATAAAGATGCACGATGTTTTTTATTTTATTGACTATAGTTATCATAATTAAAAATTAAAAGAAAAAAAACCCTCTTATACACACTCCGGATACACCAGCTCTATCCACAATATATAAATTATCGATACCAGGAGGATTCAGGATAAAATACGTATGCCTGCAATTGTGTCCGGAGCTGCCAAAAGAAAGTGGCAGCAGCTTTTAACCAGGCCAGCAAAAAAACAAGGTTTTTTGCCAAACTTATTAAGGACACAAGCAATGAGCCCGCAGAAGATCGAAATCTACAAACACATTGAAGCATTGAGTATTTCATGCATCATCCCCTCAAAAGACAGAAAAACTCTGCTGGCAAGGGCCCTGAAAAGCATCCTTGCCCAGCATCCGGCACCTGATCTTTTCCATAGCCCTGAAATTATTGTGGTGGATGACGGCTCATCCGATGGGACAGCAGCCATGCTGGCCACAGATTTCCCCGAAGTAATAGTAATCCGCACCAAAGGCTTAGGCCCGGGCCCTGCCAGAAATGCCGGAGCAAAGGCCGCCGGAGGGGATATCCTCTTTTTTCTGGACTCCGATGATATCTGGAGGCCTCCACACCTGCAGAGCCTGATCCCCTGCTTTTTAAAGGGCTACGCCTTTGCATGCAGCAGGGCCTTCAACCATAACCTTGTGGACGGAAAAGATTTCACCATTCCCGATACGGATGTGGATCTTTCCCGAAACGCCTTTTCCCGTATGCTCCGGTGGTGCGATATGGTACCCTCTGCCTTTGCCGTCCGAAGGGATGTCTTTTTTCTGGCAGGGGGATTTCCCAATACCCGCTGGGGGGAGGACTGGCTTTTTTTCCTTGAACTCTGCGCAAGGCAAAAGCTATGCTTTGTTCCTGAGATTACCGTTGAGCGTACCCTGCACGCCAAAAGCCTCTGTGCAGACGAAAAACTTAAGCAGCGCATTATCACCATGCTGGACAGACTCAAGGCTGCCGTATCTACACTTCCGGGTACAGGCCCGGAAAATCAGGAACACTTTCTGGCCTTAAAAAAACTTGCTTTAGAAAAAGGAGACACATGGAGAAGCATCCAGGACTTTTATACTGCTGCCAGAGAAGCGGGGCTGACGGCCCCATGATTTCCGATGAGGATCATATCCGGGTGCTGGCCACCTGTACGGATATCCCGGAAGAAGTGCCGGATTTCCGCCTTCCCATTGACGGAGTTGGTATTGGCAATAAAACCGTCTGGATAAAACTTCCCAGTGGCCTGACTCCCTTTGGAGCCGACATCCGGGTAAACCTTCCGGGCCACATCAAGGGTATCCATATGTCCCGCATTGAAGCCGTAATCAGTGAACTTCTGGAAAAAGAATTTGCCGACATCGCTTTGTATGCTGCAGCCCTTGCCGAGGGCATTCTAAAAACCCAGGAAGGCGACAGGGCCGATGTCCGCATTGAGGGCAAACTTCCCATACTGCAGAAGACTCCGGCCAGCCAGAAAATTTCACTGGACACCCTGGAGGTTTCCGCAAGAGCCCTGGTCTTTTCTTCAGCAGGACACAGCAGCAGCCGGATTACCGTATCCGCAGGGGTCCACCACATCACAGCCTGCCCCTGTACCCAGGCCTACAACCGGGTCCTCTTTGAAACGGACACGGATATGCCCCTGATTACCCACTCCCAGCGATCCTTCACAAGGCTTTCCATGGAAAGGCATGGGAATGTACCCGGCTTTTCAGATCTGTTTGAATGCCTCAACGCAGGTCTCCATGTAACCTCAGACCTGCTTAAGCGAACAGATGAAGCTGAAGTGGTACTCAAAGCCCACACCAGCCCCCAGTTTGCAGAAGACACCACAAGGGAAACTGCCAGACAGGCAGGACTTAGATTCGGGAAAATTCTTCCGGCCAGCACCCTCATCAGTATCCGTTCCGACAGCCTGGAAAGCATCCATACCCATGACGTGATCGCCAGCATCCACACCACCATGGGGGATATTCTTTCCGTGCTAAAAGAAAATAACTGATTACAGAAAAAGACTGAAAACACCGCCCATAAAAAAGGAAGCCAGAACCATGAATATCTGTTCAGGAACCCAGCGTTTTGTGAGCTTTTTCCTTACCCTTTTGATTTCAGCGGCCCTCATGCCAGCCGCCCATGGAGAAACGCCCCGCCGCATTGTGGCCTCCACAACGCAGATTGCGGATTTTGCCAGAAACATTACCGGTGACCGCTGGGAGGTTCACAGCATTCTGGCAGCCGGTGCCGACCCACACACCTACACCCCAACTCCCAGGGATGCGGAAAGGGTTGCCCGTGCCGATCTGGTGCTACAAAACGGGCTGATGCTGGAAGGTAAAAACTGGATGAAAACCCTTGCCCGGGCCAGCGGCAAACCCCTTGTGACCTGCACCGATGGCATAACACCCCTTGAGGTGGAGGATGATGGAGAAAGCATCCTTGACCCCCATGCCTGGTTTTCACCTAAAAATGCCGCCGTCTATGTACGCAATATTCTGAAAGCCGTTTCCGATATGGACCCTGAAGGCAAAGCGCTTTTTGAGGCCAGAGCCGAACTCTATCTCCAGCAGCTCCGGGTGCTGGACACATGGATAAGGTCCAGAGTTGCCACCATCCCCCCCGAAAGGCGGCTCCTTGTCACCAGCCATGATGCCTTTAACTATTTTTGCAGGGAATACCGCTTCAACCCGCAGAACAACTACCTCAGCCTGGCTCCGGTGGGCTGGTCAACGGGAGGCGAGGTCGGGGCCGGTTCCACACCGGCAAGACTCCGTCAGGTCATGAAAAGCATTCGGGAAATGGGCGCTCCGGCCATTTTTGTAGAAACCAGCGTGAATCCGGGTCAGATACAAGAAATTGCCTTACAGGCTGGCATCAGAGTTGGTGGCTCCCTATATTCCGATGCCATGGGCCCTCCGGGCAGCGCAGGTGAAACCTACATCGGCATGATGAGGGAAAATACCCTGACCATCGTGGAAGCTCTCCGTTAAGAAAGGGGACAAAGTGAAGCGTTTTTCCCTTATCCTTCTTGTATGGATTTTCTGTGCTGCCACGGCATGGCTTGTTCTGTCCGGACCGGGCAGAACAAAACCAGCAACTCCCATGGACAGAAACCATGAAAACCAGATCATGCGCAGCCTTATCATGGAAATAAGCACCACCTTTGATCTGTCCAAAGATCCATTTGCCCTGGATTCTTCATCCCCCTCCGGCCTGCTTGTGCATGAAAACGGCAGACAGATTCACAGTTTCATGGATCTTAATGCTGAAAAAACTCCCATACTGCTCACCATCCACCCCGGTAGCGGTGAAACGGAATACAGCGTTCATGCCTCGGGAGATACTGACCTGAACAGGCCTGCAGCCTTAAGGGTGCGCATCCTTGACAGAGACCTTGCAATAAGGGATGCCACGGCCTGGAGCAGCGATGGCCCCCTTCATCTCTTTATGCAACTTCCTGCAGCAGAGGAAAGCAGACATGAATGATGGCACACCAGCCATTCGCACCCGGCACCTTACGGTAAGTTACGGTCTGCGCCCGGCCCTTCTGGATGTTAACCTCGATATTCCCCAAGGAAGCCTGGTGGGCATTCTCGGCCCCAATGGCGCAGGAAAATCCACCCTGATCAAAGCCCTCATGGGTTTTGTAAAAAAAGACGTTGGCCGGGTGGAAATCATGGGGGAGCCCGCGGAAAAAGCAAAGGGCCGCATGGCCTATGTGCCCCAGCGCAGCTCCGTTGACTGGGATTTTCCCATCACAGTGGAAGAGGTCACCCTCATGGGCCGCTATGGCCAGATTCCCTGGTATCGCAATCCCGGCAAAAAAGACAGGGACGCCGCCCTAAAAGCACTCAGGGCTGTCCGCATGGAAGACTTCGGCCAGAGGCAGATAGGTGCCCTTTCCGGTGGTCAGCAGCAGCGGGTTTTCATGGCAAGGGCCCTTTGTCAGGGAGCAGATATCCTTCTTCTGGACGAACCCTTTGCCGGTGTGGATGCGGTAACGGAAAAGGCGATTTTATCTGTACTGAAGGAAGCACGGGAACAGGGCCTGACCCTGGTGGTGGTTCACCATGACCTTGCCACGGCAGCCAGTTACTTTGACCTGATAGCCCTGATCAAACAGGGACTTGTGGCCTTTGGAAGTCCTGAAGATGTACTGCAAAAAGAACTGCTTTCGGAAGTTTATGAAGGGCAGATGCAGAGCTTTGCCAGTCTGCCATCCATCAATTCAAAACCCTGATACGGGATGCGGGCCGCATATGATAAAAGATAAGGTTGTAGACATACTGGCAGGATTAGATGTTCTGAAAAATTTTACGGCAAGCCAGATCAACGATCATTTCTTCAAAAAAGGCTACGCAAGGATCGTTGAGTATCAGGCCGGTGAAAGAATTCTCATGGAAGGCCAGTATGACAACTGGGTATACTGGCTCATCGAGGGTAAAGTCGCTGTTATCAAAGATGAAGTAATGATAGCCTCCTTCCAGCGTACAGGAGACATGTTCGGAGAAATGAGCATACTGGAAGGAAGCGCCCGCTCAGCGAATGTGGATGCCCTGTGCAAAACCCTGTGCTTTAAACTGGATATGTCGGTACTGGATCATCCGGCTCTCAAAAACAGAATCAGCCGGGAAAACTTTTGCAGCAGTCTCGCCCAGCTGGCCAGAGAACGGCTGGCAAAAACCACATGCAGGCTTTCGGAAACAGAAAAAGAACTGCTAAAAATAAAGCAGCTTCTCCAGCAGAAAGAAGAAGAGCTGGAAGAAGCCGGAATATTGATTACACAGTTAACGGAGCTGAATGCCACACAGAACCTGCATATTATGGAACTGACTGCAAGGCTTGAAAATACTGAAAGAAATACGGCAAAGGAATCCTGACCCTTCCGTCGGATTACCTGGCTTATGGGTTTGAAATCCATACTGAAAAAAAGGAAATGCCATGCTGGCAGATCTTGCAGGCCACCTCCAAGGCCCCCTGTCCCATCTTTTTTTTATCAAAGCCCTCATGGCCGCCATTCTGGTGGGTCTGGTCTGCGGTGTTACGGGCTGCCTTGTCATCTTGAGGAAAATGAGTTTTCTAGGAGACGCCATCTCCCATGCCATGATAGCCGGTGTGGCCGCAGGCTATCTGATCATGAAACTTCTTTTCGGCGTGGAAGCCCATGCCCCAGCCATGCTTTTCGGAGCCCTTGTGGCCGCCGTGGTGACGGTAGGTCTCATACACTTTGTGTCCAGTGTTTCCCGTATCAAGGAAGATACGGCCATTGGCATCATGTACACAGGCATTTTTGCCTTAGGCGTTGTCATGGTCTCCCTTTTCAGGGAGCATATTCATATTGATCTCATGCATTTTATCATGGGAGACGTGCTGGCAGTTTCCAACGCAGATATCCTGCTTGCGGCCTTTGTCTGCTGCATTGTCCTCACCCTGATTCTCCTCTTCTTCCGCCACTTTCAGGCTTCGGCCTTTGACCCTGTCATGGCGGCTGCCATCGGCATTCCCGTAGGCCTTTTCCACGGCCTGTTAACCCTTTGTGTCAGCCTTGTGGTGGTGGTGGGCGTGGGCATGGTGGGTGTCATTCTTGTGGTGGGGCTCCTCATCACGCCTGCGGCCACGGCCTACCTGCTAACCAACAGGCTGGACCGCATGATGATACTGGCCGCTCTCTTTGCCGTGAACGGAGCCATCTGCGGACTTTTTCTGGCCTATGCCATGGATGTGGCTGGCGGCGGAGCCATCATGCTTTTCCTCTCCCTGCAGTTTCTTGTCGTACTCATGATCGCTCCTGAACATGGCATCCTTACCCGCTACATAAGAAAAATCCGACATATTCCCGATGAAATCACAGAAGACATACTGGCCGGACTGCTGCGCAAAGATCCCATGGGCCTTGCACCCGCTTTTCTCCTTGAAACGGCAGGAACGGGAATACGGCTGGGCCGCGCCCTTGCCCGGCTTGAAAAGGAAGGGCAGATCACAAGGCAGACTGACCTTATACACCTCAGTCCCAAAGGCAGAAAAAAAGCCCTGACTCTCCGAAGATCCCACAGAATATGGGAATCCTATCTGGCCCATGCCGGTGTTGATGAAGAAAAAATCCACGAAAAAGCCCATGAACTGGAGCATATCCATGATCCGGATCTGCTTAAAAATCTCGACGATCTGCTGGGACACCCCATGACAGACCCCCATGGCAGCGAAATACCACAGGATCCCTGCCTGCACAAAAAAGGCTTTATATTCAGCTCAAGCCTCCTCAGGCCGGGGCAGCAGGCCAGAATCCGCAGGGTTCCGGAATTTCTCAGGGAAAAGCTAAAGGAAAACATGCCGCTTTTTCTTAAGGCAAGGGATGAGACTGGCGAAAAATGGAAATTCGTCCTCCCCTCAGGCGAACCCCTTGTGCTGGATCATGCTTCTGCGGACGCCCTTATGGTGGAAATGGATGAAAAAAGCTGCCAGCCGGATTTTTCCCGGACAGAGCAGGCTTGAATTGTATAAAAACCGATGTTAGGGTGTTTTAAACAATATCCTCTCCACCCTGAACCACAGGCAACCATATCTGCCAGCAACCTTAAGGCATCAGTGGTTCAGAATTGACAACATTCTACCGAAAGCACTGAAAGCAGGGTTTTTCATGAAAACTCTCTTTATTCCCAACGGCCATAACCCTGACCTCCGGGGCAACCCCGAGGCCAGCATCATCCACCTGCCAAGGCCTTCCTCTCTGGCGGTGGTGCCTTCCGCTTTTCCCTTTGTAAAGCCCCGGCTGCAGGTCAAAGAAGGGGACAGGGTTTCCCTCGGCAGCCCCCTTTTTGAAGACAAAAGAAGACCGGAACTCCGCTTCCTCTCCCCCGGCGGCGGCATCATTGAAAACATCATCTTTGGGCCCAGACGCATTGTCACTGCCATCATCATCCGTCTCGATGAAAAGGAAGAAAGGGAATTCTTTCAACCCCTTGAGAACGAAGATCTTGAAACCATGGACAGGGAAGAACTGATGCAGCATCTGGTAAAGGGCGGTCTCTGGCCGCTATTTCGCAGCCTTCCCTTCCGCGCCATAGCAGACACCAAAGAGCTTCCGGACACCCTCTATGTACGCATGGATTCTCACCAGCCCTTTTCCGCCCTGCCCGAAGCCTATCTTCAGGGGCACCTGGAAGCTTTCCGCTTCGGCATCCGGGTTCTCAAAAAACTGGCAGGCCAGCTTGCCGTCTATACCTGTGCGGAACAGCACAGCTTTGTGCTCAATGAATGCCAGGGCGTGGTCAACCATACGGTCTTTGGCCGTTACCCGGCCCAGGATCCGGGAGTGGTTCACTACCACCTCAGGAAAAAAGGAAATACCGGAAAAGCCTGGTTCATTACAGGAGAAGATGTGCTGCTCATTGCCCATCTTCTGGAAACTGGCACCTATCCGGGCGAACGCACCTATGCCATGGGTGGAACCGGCCTTGCCAGCCCCTGCCATGTTCGTACCCGATTCGGCGCTCCCGTCTCCCATCTTATTGAAGCCTGTGATCCTCTGGAAGGGAATTTCAGAAATATTGCAGGCGGCCTCTTCAGGGGCAGAAATGCAGGTCAGGAAGGCTTCATGTCCATGTATGAAACCAGCCTTACCCGCATACCCGAAGGAAAGGAAAAAGAATACTTTGGTTTTATGAGACCGGGGCTTAGCAAAAACAGCGTGTCCCGAACCTTTCTTTCCGCCCTTTTCAACCGCCCGGCAAAGGTGGACTGCAACACCCACGGAGAGGAAAGGGCCTGCATCAACTGCGGTACCTGCACAAGACTCTGCCCGGTGGAAATGCTCCCCCAGTTTACCATGAAGGCCCTGCACGCCGATGCCATTGAAGAAGCCCTGGCCCACGGCCTGCTGGACTGTGTTCAGTGCGGGCTCTGTGCCTATGCCTGCCCTTCCAAAATTGATCTTTCCGGAATTTTTGGCAGTGCTCGGGAAAAACTGTATCAGGAACAGCAGAAAGGGGCCTGACCATGCAGCGTTGGATAAGAAGTTTTTTTGATACCCACAGGCCCAAATTTGAAAAAGAGGGCAGACTCCACCGCTATCACGGACTGTTTGAAGCCTTTGAAACCATTTTCTTTCTTCCGGACAGCACCACATCCCAAAGTCCCCACATCCGGGACAGTCTGGATCTCAAACGCTTCATGAGTATTGTGATTCTTGCCATTGTTCCCGTTGCCCTGTTTGGCATTTACAATACGGGCTACTACGCCTGTCTCGCTGCAGGAGAGTCCACAGCCTTTATTCCTTCTTTCATTCAGGGGCTTTTTATCTTCATACCCCTTCTGGTGGTCAGCTACGGAGTGGGCTTTTTCTGGGAAGCCCTGTTCGCCGTCCGAAGGGGCCATGGAATCAGTGAAGGCTTTCTGGTCTCCGGTCTGCTCTACCCCCTTATCCTGCCACCGGATCTGCCCCTGTGGCAGGCCGCCATCGGCATCAGCTTCGGCGTGGTCATCGGCAAGGAAATTTTCGGCGGCACGGGCCGCAACCTTCTCAACCCCGCCCTCACGGCCAGAGCCTTTGTCTTTTTCGCCTATCCCGGTCAGATGTCCGGAGATGCCGTGTGGATTTCCGGCGGTGCCACGGATGCGGTTTCCGGTGCCACAGCCCTTGCCATCAGCGCCCAGGCCGAACCCGGCTCCCAGATTCCCGCCATGCTGGATCAGGCAGGGCTGGGACTTTTTGAACTGTTTGTGGGCCGAACTCCGGGCAGTATCGGCGAAACTTCAGCCCTGCTCTGCATTGTGGGTGCCCTCATCCTGATCATAACGGGCGTTGCCAACTGGCGGATCATGGTGGGAGGCGTGCTGGGCGTTCTGGGAACGGGTATGCTCCTCAATCAGCTGGCCACAGGCTCCTTTGCAGCGGCCATGGCCCTGCCCGCTTACTACCACCTTGTCATGGGTGGCTTTGCCTTTGGCATTGTCTTTATGGCAACGGACCCGGTGTCGGCACCGGGCACAGATGCAGCCCGGTGGCTCTACGGCTTTCTCATCGGTGCACTGACCGTGCTGATACGGGTTTTCAACCCTGCCTATCCCGAAGGCACCATGCTGGCCATTCTCTTTATGAACCTGTTTGCACCGCTTCTGGACCACTTTGTCATCCAGATCCGGCTGAGAAAGAGGATATCCCATGTCTGAAAGCCGATCCATCCGCTTTACCTTATACCTCTGCCTTGTCTGCAGCATTCTTCTCACCGCAGCAGCCACGGGACTGAAACCCAGACAGGATGCCAATGCAAGGCTGGATCGCCAGAAGAACGTACTTAAGGCCGCAGGACTTCTTCCGGAAGACCAAAAACCCACAGGCACAGAAGTAGAGGCCCTTTTCTCAAAACGCATACGGGCTGTAGCAGCAGACGCTGAAGGCAGGCCTGTGGAAGAAGGCGGGGATAAGACCCTTGTTTTTTTCCTGAAAACGGACAGCAACGGCACAATCAGCGAGGGCTACATTCTCCCCCTTGAATCCAGAGGGCTCTGGGGGAAAATATACGGCTACCTCGCCCTGGAAGCGGACGGCGTAGAGATATCCGGTTTTACGGTGTACGCCCATCAGGAAACCCCGGGCCTTGGCGGAGACATTGAAAGCAGGTCTTTTCAGCAGAGCTTTACCGGCAGACGCATTCTGGACGAGAACAACACCTTCCGTGGCCTGAGGGTGGCCAAGGGAAAGGCATCTTCCGATGATCCCCACAGTGTGGACGGCATTTCCGGTGCCACCTTAACGGGCAACTACCTTTCCGAAGGCATCATGGATGTACTGAAAAGATTTGAACCCGTATCCGCCCGGTTCCGGGCTGGTGAGGGCGACGGCTATCTGATGAAGGAGACCCCATGAGTCTGAAAAGCAGTCCCTACTATAAAGCACTTACGGAACCCATACTGGGCAACAACCCCATCAACATTCAGATGCTGGGCATATGCTCCGCCCTTGCCGTAACCGTACAGCTGAATACGGCCATTGTCATGGGCCTTTCCATGACCTTTGTCACGGCATTCTCAAGTCTTATCGTGTCTTCCATGCGTCACCACATTCCCCGCAACATCCGTATTATTGTGGAGCTTTTTGTCATATCAAGCCTTGTCATTCTCACGGATCAGGTGCTCAAAGCCTTTCTCTATGATATCAGCAAGCAGCTTTCCGTCTTTGTGGGACTGATAATCACCAACTGTGCCGTCATGGGCCGTGCCGAAACCTATGCCCTGGGCAACCCCCCCGGTCTCTCCTTCTGTGACGGGCTGGGAAACGGTCTGGGCTACTCCCTCGTGCTGGTGGGCGTTGCCTTTATTCGGGAACTTTTCGGCTCAGGCTCCCTTTTCGGACTGCAGATCATCCCGGATGCCCTGTATCAGGCAGGATACAGCGACATGGGCTTCATGCTGCTGGCTCCTGCGGCCTTCATCATCATAGGGCTTTTTGTCTGGTTCCAGAAAGCTGTGCTGCAGAAAGACGAAGGCATAAAATAACTACAGAGCCTCAGGAGGAATGCAATGCAGCAGGAAGACATACTGAACTGTATGCGGGAATTCAAAAACCGCAGACAAGATGAATATTTCATACTGAAAATAGGCGTTTTTGGTTCCGTTGCCCGCAATGATATCAAAGAAGAAAGCGACATTGATGTGGTGGTGGAACTGAAAAAACCGGATCTTTTTTCCCTCATTGGGATCAAACAGGAGCTGGAGGAACATCTGCACAGAAGGGTGGATGTGGTCCGGTACAGACAAGGCATGAATGCCTTCCTGAAAACAAGGATAGACAGGGAAGCCCTTTATGTATGACAAGGTACTCTTCATCGAAATCATGAAACAGATACACTACGCCGGAGAAACGGTCATTAAGCGTTTTCAGCCAGTAAAAAAAGTACAGGATTTTACAGACTCTGAGTCTGGAATGGAAAAACTGGACAGTATCTGCATGCTGCTGATAGCCATCGGGGAAGCCTTAAAAAATCTTGACAAAGTAACAGAAAAAGCACTTCTGCCCCGCTACCCGCAAGTGGACTGGAAAAAAGCCAAAGGCATGAGGGATATCATCAGCTACCACTATTTTGAAATGGATGCGGATGTAATTTTTGATGTATGCGCAAATCGAATTCCTGAGCTTGTGGCAGCTGTCCATCTCATGATTATGGATCAATCCTTTCCCACGAAAGGAGAAACCCATGCGGATACACAATAACAGCCATCCGTACAGTGTAATCCTCTGCATGAAAAAGACAGGTTTTTTATGAAAAGGAGTCCATGGTGGAAAATCTGATGGGTATTTTTCTCAATTCTGTTTTTGTGGGCAATATTCTTTTGGCCTACTTCCTTGGCATGTGCTCCTTTGTGGCCGTTTCCGGCAACCTGAAAACCGCAACGGGGCTGGGTTTTGCCGTTATTTTTGTTCTGGCCATCACCACGCCGGTGAACTGGTTCATCCATCATTATCTGCTTGCACCCGGTGCCCTGGCCTGGGCTGGGTTGCCGGACGTGGATCTGAATTTTTTACGGTTCATAACCTTCATAGCCTCCATTGCCGCCATGGTACAGATTGTGGAAATGGTCATAGAACGCATATCCCAGGCCCTTTATACGGCGCTTGGGGTCTTTCTGCCGCTGATCGCCGTTAACTGCGCCATTCTGGGAACCTCCCTTTTCATGGTGGAAAGAAACTATAATTTCAATGAATCCCTTGTTTTTGGCTTAGGGTCTGGAACGGGCTGGTTTCTGGCCATTGTGGCCATGGCCTCCCTCCGCCAGAAGCTGCGCTACGCCGACCTCCCCTACGGCCTTGAAGGCTATGGAATCACCATGATCGTCTCAGGACTCATGGCCATGGGTTTCATGATTTTTTCCGGCATAGCCCTGTAAACAATAAGGAGAAAGACCATGATCTTTCTTATCAGTTTTGTCGTCTTCACCGGCGTAACCCTTTCTTTGGTGCTGCTGCTTCTTTTTGTGGAATCAAGGCTGGTTAAAAAAGAGGACAGCCGTATTCTCATAAATGGGGATGAAGACAAAAGTATTACGGTGTCCACCGGCAGCACCCTCCTGAGCAGCCTTGTGAGTCAGGGCATCCTCCTGCCCTCGGCCTGTGGCGGGGGCGGCACCTGCGCCATGTGCAAATGCAAGGTTCTGGAAGGCGGCGGTGACGTCCTGCCCACGGAACTTTCCCACCTGAGCCGAAAGGAAAAAGCGGAAGGTATCCGCCTTGCCTGCCAGCTCAAAGTGCGCAACAACCTGTCCATCGCCATTCCGGAAGAAATTTTCAGCATCAGAAAGTACCATGCCACGGTGGTATCCAACCGAAGCGTTGGCACCTACATCAAAGAACTTCTTCTCAAAGTGGATCCAGATGAAGACTTCTCCTTTGAGGCGGGCCAGTACATACAGATTGACATTCCCGAATATAAGCTTTCTTTTTCAGATTTTTCCATTCCCACGACCTATGTGGATGACTGGGACAAATACCAGTTATGGAACATCAAAGCCCGGTCTGAAGAAAGGGTGTTCCGTGCCTATTCCCTTGCCAATCCTCCCTATGAGGACCAGCCACGGCTCACCGTCCGCATTGCCACACCACCCGAAGACCAGCCCGATGCACCTCCGGGCGTGGGATCTTCTTTTATATTCAATCTTAAAGAAGGCGATCAGGTCACCTTCAGCGGTCCCTACGGAGATTTTCTCGTAAAGGATTCAGAAAAAGAAATATGCTTTGTGGGGGGAGGTGCGGGCATGGCACCCATGCGCAGCCAGATTCTGCATCAGCTCAATACCCTACATACAAAACGAAAAATCACCTTCTGGTACGGAGCAAGATCCAGAAGAGAAATGTTCTATGATGATGATTTTAAATCCCTTAGGGAAAAATATCCCAACTTCCATTATCAGGTGGCACTTTCAGAACCCCTGCCCGAAGATCAGTGGGATGGACCCACAGGCTTTATCCATGAGGTGCTGTATGAAAGCTACCTGAAAAAGCACGAAGATCCTTCAGAAATTGAGTATTATCTTTGCGGACCGCCTGTGATGGTGGATTCCGTGGTGGATATTTTATGGAACCTTGGAGTTGAAGAAGAGATGATAGCCTATGACAAATTTTAGCCAAAACAGTCTTGAATAACCTTAAATACGCTTATGTTTTCCGGTATCAGAATACCGGTTAAAGGAACATATTCCAGACAAGGACAAAAAAAAGCATTGACTTCCATGTTTTTGAAGCGTAGTGTCCGAACTCGTTGCTGCGGGGTGGAGCAGTCTGGTAGCTCGTCGGGCTCATAACCCGAAGGTCATCGGTTCAAATCCGGTCCCCGCTACCAAAAAAATAAAGGCTTACGGTCTCAACCGTAAGCCTTTTTATATTCTTACCAACATGACCTTCAGCCATTGATACAAAGGCAGGTCTTATGTCTGCCAGAGTCACCCAGAGCACCCTGCAACTCAGGGTCGTAAAAACCGCAGACAAATTATAAACCGCTGTCCCTCACCAGCCGCAGACACTTTTCATTACTTTTATCACCGCTACGGCTGCTGCCGTAATGAAAAAATACAAACTCAGCCGCTCCCTGATTAAAGGCATCTTCCGATGAAGTCCAGAACCAGGTGCTAGGTGTATTGGGAAAGGCGGCCTCCAGAATTGCAGGTCTCCTGTAGACTCCCTGACAGGCCCCGCCCATATTATTCCAGTGTGCAGGATGTCCAGAGCTACAGAAAACCAGTGTCAGCATTTCTTCTGCGGAGGGAATGCGCCAGTCTTTTTTTCCGGCATAACCGCCATTCATATTAAAGGCACGTACCGTATCCCTGCCCCTCGACCAGGCATAGGCATCCGCCACACCCAGACAGTTTTCACCGTCCCATTTCTGCCCCAAACTGCAGCGCATCCACTGCAGGCCGGTTTCAATATCCGTCAGTGTGCCATTTCCGTTGTCATAATAGCGGTCTGCAAAGGCTTTTTCCATATAGAGAAGGGCCGCATTATTCATACCGGCTTCGGTGAGACGCTTTTCCATCTGCAGCATCAGATGCTGCTCCGTATTGGCCCCTACAAAAACATCTTCACGGATGGCATAATACTCCATGTCCGCATCAATGGGTCTGTAGGCCTCCAGGCTATAAAATCCCCTTTCCAGACGGATGGAAAAGGAACGGCTCTGGATTTCAGGAGTATTCCCCTTACGTTCACCATTGATAAATATATGGGCATCACCCGGCTGGGATGCAATATTTAAAATGCCGTACTCCTTCTCACCGGTGCAGGCCACCATGAAAAGCACACATCCCAAAAAGATGAGCCTGCGAAAAAAAGACAAGCCACACATACCACTCCTCTTCCCTTTCCCAAAACCCGTCACAGCCTGCCCTCCTCCACCGGGCACGAAAAAGCATCCGGCTGCTCCCAGATGATCGATATTTTCACATCCGGAGCAAGACTTCTTTTGACCGGGCAAAACGCCATGACCTTTTCAAGCTTTTTCACCAATACAGCCTCCAGTGGTCGGGGGGGTCTGATTCTTACACATAAACGGCTGATACGGGATGGAGATTCCGCCATTTCCTTTTCCACGTCAAGACTAAAAGCGCAAGGATCAAAACCAGATCGCTCCAGAACAGCCTCCATCACCGCCATGAGGCAGGAACCCAAGGCTGCGGACACAAGATCCGTGGGAGAAAACGAGGCATCTTTCCCTGCTGATGCCGAAGACCGAAGACCTATGATCTCTGAAACACCTTCTTTTTCAAGAATGAATTCCCCTTTCCCGAGCCCCCTGATATGAATCTGAGACATGGTTTCCTTGTTATCATGTCAAAAGAAACTGAACTCCCGGATCATCCTTTTTTGAAAGCACAGATTCCATGGTCATCGTAAAAAGGTCACAATAAAAAAGCAGCCAAGAAGACTTACCTGTTTTTTTTATAAATTTCCAGCCATTCCCTTTTAAAACTTTCAAAACGGTTTTCTTCAATGGCACTGCGAATATCAGTCATCAGATCCTGATAAAAAGTAATATTATGTATTGTTGCAAGGGTTTCCGCCAGAGGATCTCCGGAAAAGAACAGATAACGCAGCACCATGCGGGAAAAGGTTCTGCAAGTATAACAAGAACATTTTGTATCCAGAGGATAACGGTCTTTCCGAAAATTCTTATTCTTTATACGAAGTTTTCCCGTACGGGTGAAAAGGGTTCCCTGGCGTGCATAACGTGTAGGAATAACGCAGTCAAACATATCCATGCCCAGATGCACGGCTTCAAGAATATCCTCAGGAAGGCCTACACCCATGAGATACCTTGGCAGATCTTCTGGAAGACAGGGCGCTGTGACACCCACCACCCTGCGCATGAGATCAAAACCCTCACCCACACTGACACCACCTATGGCAAAACCGTCAAAGGGAATGGCCGTTATCTCTTTGGCGCTTCTCCTGCGCAGATCATCAAAAACCCCTCCCTGCACAATACCAAAAAGAAACTGATGATCCTGCAGTTTCACATCCCTGCACCTTGAAGCCCAGGCCGTGGTGAGTCCCACGGATTTTCCCACATAATTCCGGTCTGCGGTATGGGAAACACATTCATCAAAGGCCATAACAATATCCGCCCCCAAATCCCGCTGTATCTCCATGGACTTTTCAGGGGTCAGTGTCACCTTTTCCCCATCTTCCTCATAGGAAAAGGTGACACCTTCATCATCAATAACCCTGTCCGGCAGAGAAAATACCTGAAACCCACCGGAATCCGTGAGTATGGTCCTGTCCCATCCCATGAAACGATGCAAGCCGCCCATATAACGAACAGATGCAAGTCTGTCACCCAGAGAAAGGTGGTAGGTGTTGGCCAGAAGCACCTCAGCACCTGCTTCCGCCACATCCCTTGCCGGGGTGGAATGCACGTAACCCGCCGTTCCCACGGGCATGAAAGCAGGTGTCTGTACGGTTCCGTGATGGGTTGTAAATTCTCCCCTCCGGGCACCACTTCTGTCCTTTGCGAGCAGCTTAAACTGTATATCCCTTTGCGCCATGCGCTTTTCCTTTCAGGTAAATATATAAAATACTTTTTAGTTTTTTAATGAGATAAGAGCCTTCAGTTTACAATAAACCTGCTTTCCGCTACCCTGACAGCGGCTCTATGACCCTGAACCAGGAGACTCCTATGCAAGGCATTATACTCATACTTCTTTTATCGTTTCTCTGTTACGGCCAGGCATCTGCCGGGGATGAAGTGATTACGGCCATGGAAAACCGTTACAAAGACCGGTGCTTTTCCGCCAGCTTCCAACAGATATCCGTACTTTCTGCCATGGACATATCCGAAAGGGCCGACGGCAGAGCTGTATTTTCCCATCCCGGCCGCATGCGTTGGGAATACGAAACCCCGGAACCAAGACTCATTGTCACGGACGGAACCACCCTCTGGATATACTCTCCCCTGGAAAAGGAAGTACTGGTGGGAGAATCGGAACCCTATTTCGGCAGAGGCAAGGGTGGCCGCTTTCTTTCGGACATGGCATCCCTGCGGGAAGATTTCACCCATACCAGAGTTTCCGATCCCGAAACCGATCCTGTCCGCCTCAGACTCATACCACATCAGCCCGAACCCGGCCTTACGGAACTTTTCATTGAAGCAGATAATAAAACCGGCCAAATTGTAAGCATAGAAACCCTTAATGCTTACGGGGATGTCACACGCATCCGTCTTTTCGGAGAAGAAGGCCACAACCTGTGCAAAGATGAACTCTTCCATTTCACCCCGCCACCGGGAACCAGCGAATTTAAGCTGGGGGAATAAAAAAAATCATAAAATACAGATTAACCTTGAAAAAAATTTCCTTTTACAGGAAATATCATGACAAAAAAAGAGGAACCTTTACAACAAGGTTCCCTGCCCCCCAAGGTTTCAGTGTATTATAATTATCAGCTCCGGCTGAAGACCTTCTTTTAAATCCGGCCATGGCCGACGCGTCTGACACTGTACAAAAGGCATCCATACATTACAGATACAACAGGATTCGACAATGAAAGATACCATAAGAAAACTGGCCAGAGAAAAAAACGCCATCATACTGGCCCATAATTATGTCCCTGCAGATATTCAGGACGTAGCACACCTCTGCGGAGACTCCCTGGAACTGAGCATCAAGGCTGCGGAAACCGATGCTGATATCATTGTTTTCTGCGGAGTGCGCTTTATGGCGGAAACCGCTGCCATTCTCTCCCCTGAAAAAACCGTTCTGCTTCCCGTCGAAGATGCGGGCTGCCCCATGGCGGACATGGTCACACCGGAAGCCCTTAAAAAGCGTAAAGCCCAGCTTCCCGGCGTCCCCGTGGTCACCTACGTTAACTCCACGGCTGCGGTCAAGGCCCTTTCCGATATCTGCTGCACCTCAGCCAACGTGATCCGGGTGGTGGAGAGCCTTGACAGTGAAGAAATTCTCATGACACCGGACCGCAATCTCGCCCTGTATGCGGCCAGTCACAGCTCAAAAAGAATCCACCTATGGGAAGGCTTCTGTCCCTTCCACAACAATCTTGACCGTAAAACCGTTGCTGAAGCAAAAAAAGCCCACCCCAATGCCTTTTTCATCGCCCATCCCGAATGTCCGCCAGAGGTTCTGATCATGGCCGATGCCGTCACCAGCACCTCGGGGATGATCCGCATGGCAAAGGAATCGAGCCACAGAGAATTTATCATCGGCACGGAAACAGGGCTTCTTTACCCACTTCAGCAGGCCTGCCCGGATAAGATTTTCCATCCGGCAAGCCCTGAAATGTACTGCCCGGACATGAAAAAAATAAGCCTTGAAATTCTAAAAAGCACCCTTGAAAAAGAATCCGGAAGGGTGACAGTACCCGAAGACATCCGCATCCCCGCCCTGAAGGCCGTCAGAAAAATGATGGCCATAAAGGGCTAATGAATCCGGGTCTTCACCATCAGCCGACCTGCGTCATCCATGGCCTGCACATGGCGATACTCCCCATGGGGAATACCTATGAGGATACAGGGCCATGTCAGGGCCTGGGTGACCCGGCTGCCGGATGAAGGCCTGATCATACGCAGCCTTACAATGGCTGTATCCCCGCTCGACTCCAGATCCGTGGATGCCAGACGAATGCCATACCCCCCTGTTTTTTGCATACCCAGCCCTAACAACAGCACGCCACCAAGATTAAAGTCTACCTCTTCCAGGCGCTGACGGACCGCTTCGCAGAGAAGGCTGCCATCGGTTTCCAGCCGTGAAAAGTCGGAAATTTCCCCTATCCACAGGCCAAAGGGAGCATCACTGCGGAAACCGCAGTCTGAACCATGATAGATCATCTCCGCCACAGGCGGACCGCCCATGCTCTTTTTAGCGGCAATACAACCATAGAGAACAAGACTGACCAGAAGAACACCCGTCAGAATCCGCCACGATTTCTGTTTCATGATGCTTTCACCCTTTCCCTGAAAACCGGACCCGCCACAAATTTCGACAGGGTAACCCTACACCCTGTTTTATAATTCAGGAAGATTTTTTTAAAACGCTTCAACCACAAAATCAAGATGTTCGAGACAAGGTGCCTTTGGATATACCCAGACAACCCTTCCTCCTCCGGATGGGTATGCCCCCTTCAGCTCCTCCCCCTGAATTCGGATACGGTAAAGGCCCGCTTCAACATCATCCATACGCCAGACATAGGCTCCTTCTTCCTTATCCTCTTCAGACAGGGAATAATATCTCATTTTTCCCGAACCTTCCTGTTCAAGAACAACAAAGACATGATCCTGGGAAAGTCCATGAAGATTCTCAGGCGGCATGTTCACATGCACAGGATAAAGAGAATCTCCGGAATCCGTTGGGATTGCAATAAAAAAGCGCCCTCCTTCCCCAGGGAAATCTCCATGCTCCATGTTCAGAAAAACCGTAAAAGTCCGGGTATTCAGCCCCTGGGCCGTCTCCCGGATCTCAAGCCATGGCAGAGAAGATGCGGGAAGACCTGACACATCATTAGCTTTTCCCAGAAAAAAAAGGGCCTGCCCTCTGCCCATACCCATATAAAGAGCCTCTGGTGCTGCCACAGGAACAGCAGCTCCCGGAGCATGCACTGCCTTTGCCGCATCCACAAGGCCCCAGCCCGTGTCCTCATCCTTTCCCAAAGGTCCAAGATCCCGGGTCATTCCTCCTTTTTCCAGAATTCCCATAGCCTGATCAGGAGAAAGAAAAGGATCCAGACTGCGCATCAGGGCCAGCACACCACTGACAAAGGGCGTTGCCATGGAAGTCCCGAAGGCATCAACATAGGATGCCTGCGGTCTGCTCACAAGGGTCCATGCCGATGTGGTATAAACGGGGCCAAAGGGTGCCACAAGGGAAATCCAGTCTCCGTAATTACTGTCACGATGGCGCATAAGGCCCTGATCCACGCCAGCCACGGCAAAAACACCACTGTGGGCAGCAGGATAGTTTTTTCTGTCCCTTCCCTCGTTGCCTGCGGCGGCCACCACAAAGACCCCTGCTTTCAGGGCCGCTGCCACAGCCTCCCTTTCTTCCCTTGAATTCCATGTTCCGCCAAGGCTGAGATTAATCACATCGGCCCTTCTTTGGGGCAGCCGTCCCGAAGCATTTTCAAGGCCTGCGGCATAGCGTATGGCCTGGGCAATATCCCAGGTACTGGCAGAATCATTTTTTATCACCTTAAGGGGCATGAGGGTGGCTTCACCCGCCACACCTGCAATGCCCAGCCCGTTGTTCATGGTGGCAAGGGCAATGCCCGATACCTGTGTTCCATGGAAAGGTCTTTCATCGGAAGGTGTTCCTGCACGTTTTTCAACAAAATCATAACCATCCGGACCGATGCGGTCTTTAAGATCCGGATGATCCGCCATGACACCGGAATCCAGCACGGCAATCACAGCTCCAGCCCCCCTTGTCTGATCCCAGGCATCAGGCGCCGTAATGGCCTCCAGGGGCCAGAAACGGCGGGGATCTTCTGCATAAGCCGTATCATTGACCGGTATCCTGAAAGTCCTTCGCCTGTAATTCGGCTCCGCCCAGAGAATATCCCGACGCATACTAAGGGCTTCCACCGCTGCCAGGGTATCCCCTGCGACAGCCTCCCCGTCCCCTCCCATGGCGTAACGTGCAAGGGGGATACGCAGCAATGCCGTTTCCTTATATCTTTCCAGCTCCTGCCAGCCATCTTCACCCATGGCAGAACGGAAAGCAGCTTCCGGTTCCCGGAACCGGACAATGACCTCACCGGGTATAATATCTTTCAGAGAAGGACGAAGGGAGCCGGAATTTCCAGATTTCTGCTCCCGAACCGGATACACCCTGCCGGAAAGAAAAAGGGCCGGACCTTCAGCCAGATGAATTTCCTCCCTGCGGGTCCGGTAATTTCCAAGGGAGTCTGAAACCTGCAGCTCAACAAAATGGCTTCCCGGAGAAGGCAGTTCCAGCCAGCGGGCTTTTCCTGCACCAGCTGCTTTTCCATTAAGCTTCCAGTTATAATCAAGGAGTTTTCCGTCTTCTGAAAAAAAATCAGGGGCTAAAACAAAAGCCCTTGCCGGTGCCACTAATATTCCCGCATCGTTTTTAAAAGAATCAGGTATTTCCAGAGAAAAGCTTATTTCAGGAATAGAACTTTTCTTTACCTTGCTATCATCGGATGAGGAAGAGAAGCAGGCCGTGAGTAAACAGGCCATCAGAAAACAGCAAGTTAGAAGAATAAAAAGGACGGGCTGTCGCATACAAAACCTCCCGGAAACGGGCAGGGTAAAAGGCGGGAGCAGGATGCAGGGAGCAGGCATCAACCCGCCCCCTCCTGCCATCAGACCAGATCTTCCGGTATATCTGCGTTGGTGTGCACCTTCTGCACATCATCGTTGTCTTCGAGCATCTCCATGAGCTTAACCATCTGCTGGGCATCCTTGCCCTCAAGGCTGGTCATGGTCTGGGGAATCATGCTGACTTCTGCCATTGTAAAGGCAAATCCAGCGGTTTCAAGGGCATCCCGCACAGCATCAAAATCCTGGGGCTCGGTGATTATTTCAAAACATTCTTCTTCCTCACGCACATCCTCAGCACCTGCTTCAAGGGCTGCCTCCATAAGGGCATCCTCATCCACGGCTCCCTTCTCCACCACCAAGAAACCTTTTTTATCAAACATCCAGGCAACACAGCCATTGGCACCAAGGTTACCGCCGCATTTGCTGAAGGCATGGCGAACCTCACCCACAGTGCGGTTTTTGTTGTCCGTCATAACCTCTACAATGACCGCAGCACCACTGGGCCCATAGCCTTCGTAGGTGATTTCCTCATAATTGGCACCGTCCAGATCGCCAATTCCCTTCTTGATAGCCCTTTCAATATTGTCCTTGGGCATGTTTTCCGAACGGGCTGCTATGGTTGCGGTACGCAACCTGGGATTGCTGGTCGGGTCCCCGCCACCAATGCGGGCAGCCACCATTATTTCCTTGGCCAGTTTGGTAAAAATCTTACCCCTGCGTATATCTTCCTTGCCCTTTTTATGGCGAATATTCGCCCACTTGCTGTGCCCTGCCATTACTTTCCTCCACTTGGGCTGCCCTTACCAGCCACTTTATTTCAATTCACGTCAGATCAATTTACATCCGGCTTTCCGTAAAAGCCCATACCCAGCACATAAATTTCCCGGCTCTGTTTCCGGCAACTCTTAGGTTTAAAGATACGCTGCTTTTCAAAAAGCCTCTTAACATCAGCCAGAAAAGAATCAAAACCCCGGCCCTGAAAAATCTTACAGATAAAATAGCCTCCCGGCTTCAGCACATCTTTTGCCAGAAACAAAGCTGCCTCGCAAAGGGCTGCTGACCGCAGGGCATCCACATCTCCCATACCCGTAGTAGCTGGTGCCATATCGCTTAGGACACCATCCACCCCCGGCAGCAGCCAGTCCCGAATCTCATCGGAAAGATCATAGATGTCTCCCACCACAGCTCTGGCATGGGGGGGGAAAGCCAGATCCACAGGCTTCAGATCCAAACCCAGCACTCCGCCCGAAGGCCCTGCCATCTCCGTGGCATACTGCAGCCATGAGCCCGGTGCACAACCTAAGTCCAGAATTCTATGGCCCTCTTGCATAGGACCATACTTATCCTGAATTTCCTTGAGTTTATATACAGACCTCGCCACATAGTTTTCCTTGCGGGCCAGCCTTGTATAATGATCCTCCCAGGGATTTGCCGAATTTTTCGCAGGCATTCTGCCCTTTGCTTTTTTTGCTGCCATGGGGCTCCATTTCAGACCATCTTTAAGTCAAAAGCTTTAATCAATACATTTTTTTTGCTTTTCCAGTCAATACAACCTTACAGCCCAAATCCTCCATCAAATTAATCCACACCCCTCCTGTGGTGTTTCGGGAGGCTTTTTTCAGCCCTCAACGGGGCGGTGAGGATTCAAAAATAATTATTTATGAGGAATAATTCTCAAATATGAGACGCAACACTCAGAAAAAATCAATACACAGATTTTTTTGGCGTAGCTATCCCTTTTGAGTCAACAATCTAAAAACTATTCTTCTGCCTTGGTACTGAGTCAGGCTGGTCTAAGCCTTTAA
>NZ_VDMB01000028.1 GCF_006175995.1 Desulfobotulus mexicanus | reverse complement strand
TGCTGTCCAGAACCCTGTCCACATCCTTACGCCATTTCCTGCGGTCTGTGAACAGCACCGTAGGGATGACAATGGCACCGGGATGGGCTTTCATGTAGTCTATGCCATAGTGGGCCACTTTGTAGATGGAAAACTTGTACTTATCCTCCTGAAACTCCAGCAGCCACAGGATCAGAGTCCCATTCTCAAAGACAAACAGTATGGGTATGTCCAGCACAAAATGCCGGTCTTTCAGCTTTTCTTTTTGGGTCTCCTGATTGACAAGCTTACAATCTATAAGCTTGCCCATACCTTCAAGGATCTCCGGGGATAAGAACTCTGCTATCTCCCTGGTAAAGTCCCGTGCCAGATTTTTAAAGTTCTGATCGTGGGACACTCTCTCTGCCATCCCATCCTCCTTTTTGTTAATATAATCAAAATATGCAGGAAAGAAAGACTCCACCCTGCGGACTGCCTGCCCTGCATCTGCTGTCTGTATTTTGAACTATGGAACAGATACTGCCCTGTGTCGATACAAAAGCATCCAGACCCCGACACCCTGCACCGCAGACCAGATTTACACCTTATATATAGGGGGCTGTTCCTGTGGCCCCCTATATATAAGGTGTAAATCTGGTCTTCCGGGTGGTATCGAGCGGAGGGATCTTTTGGTGGCTGTTTCTTGCGCTTTCTGATTCAGGGGATTATAATTCTGATAATAAAGGATATCGGCCCATGGTTGCTGCAAGTCTGTAGCCATGCAGGAGTTTTTACAGTAAAAATAGAGTAATAGAAATGAGAGGAAGCCAGTGGGCAACCATGATATTTTTTTCAAGAAGATTTTAGATGTAGAGGGCCATGCAGAGGAGCTGGTACGCTCATCCCTGCCGCCTGCCATACTTGAGGGGCTGGATCTGAGTACCCTGGAGGAGGAAAAGGGTTCCTTTTTGGGGGAAGAGTTGTCAGAGTATTTTTCTGATCTGCTTTACACCTGCCAGTTTAAAGGTTCGGAGATCCGTATAGCCCTGCTTTTTGAGCATAAAAGCTATGTGGATCATGATATGCTCTTTAAAATCCTTCTGTATATGGCAAGTCAGTGGGAACGCTGCCGCAAGCAGGAGATAGAAAAAACCCCCATTATTCCCATAGTGATCTATCATGGGGAAAGAAAATGGCAGCCCGGTCTTCTCAGTGACTATTTTAAAGACCTGCCCCCCATGATCAAGCCCTTCATCCCGGATTCAGAGTATGTTTTTGTGGATCTTTCAAGCTGGCAAGATGAGGATATCAAAGATAAGCTCTTTGTAATGGTTTCCATGAAGTTCTGTATGCTCATTTTTAAGAACATTTTTGACCCAGAGAAGCTGAGAGACAACATAAAGGAATATTTTGAGCTGGCATCCTCWTTGTTTGAAGATGAAGATGGCCTGAAGATCATCAAAAATGCCATAGAGTACATTTTTAAATCCACAGATCTTCAGCCTGAATATGTGGCTGAGACGATAGGTAGTGTAAGCCTGAAAGGAAAGGAGCTTGCCATGACTACAGCGGAAAGATTGATGAGTGAAGGTGTCTATAGTGAGAAGTACCAGACGATCATGAGCCTCCGTGAGTTCAATATGAAACCGGAGGATATTGCCAAGGCTACCAGGCTTACCCCCGAAAAGGTCAAGGAAGTTCTTGCTGCCGGTGACAAAGGGCTGGATCTGCTCATAGGCAAGGATGCCACCAAACATTAGCGGCTCCCTCTGCTGTGGTTGCTGTATAGGCAGCCATGGCAGGGTTGGGGAGTCTTTTGCTCTGTTTGAGATCTGCGGACACCCTCGTAATTTCCCCGCACAGATGCCCATTTTAAGCCCTCAGCACCCATATTGACCCTCCCAAAGTGGTAATCAGTGGATTTCAGGTATATATTACAACTATGAATTGAAACATTATTCACCTGTTATCTATCCAAAACCAGACCCCTTCTGCCTTTTTACGGGCAGCGGGGGTCTTTAATTTAAAGGAGGTCATTATGGTTATCGAACAGTACAGCTCAGCGGATGTGAAGGAGCTTGCCAAGGCCATGCTCCGGGTGCAGCAGGAATTGAGACCGGTTCAAAAGGACAGGAAAAACACCTATACCAACAGTATGTACGCCACCCTAAGCTCTGTCATGGAGGCTTGCAGCAGTATTTTAATTAAGAACGGAGTCTGGGTGACGCAGTATCCTGTTCCTGTAGAAACCGGGCATCTGGGTCTTGTTACCAAGCTTATGCACGCAGAATCAGGCCAGTGGCAGTCTTCCCTGCTCATGATGCCTTTGTCTAAAAACGATCCCCAAGGATACGGTTCCGCCATCACCTATGCCAGACGCTATGCCTTRTCTTCCATGGTTGGKATTATTACAGAAAACGATGATGATGCTGAAGGGGCCTGCATCAGAAACAACAAAAATCCACAAAAACAAAATAACTTCCCACAGTCACCAAAGCCTCAAAACGATCCATTTCCCCCGGYAAATCAGGCACCTTCTACYCCTCAGAATCCCYAAAATCAGCCCTCCAGTATGGATAC
The DNA here is from genome assembly GCF_006175995.1 of Desulfobotulus mexicanus. NCBI lineage: Bacteria > Pseudomonadati > Thermodesulfobacteriota > Desulfobacteria > Desulfobacterales > Desulfobacteraceae > Desulfobotulus > Desulfobotulus mexicanus. The sequence continues at coordinate 33,165 of NZ_VDMB01000028.1, read as the reverse complement.
CCTGCCTAAGCTTGATGGCATCTTCTACAACACGGTTCATGCCGAGGATGGAAGAGCCTACATCACCGCCACGGGAGACACTATGCCCAAAAAGGAAATACTCAAAGAAGCAGGGTTCCGCTGGAATGCAGAACGTAAATTCTGGTGGAAGCACAGCCAGCAATCCGCAGCCTGAACATCCCATCCCGTCTGATCACCAATCATCACCAAACACAGGGCCTGCCGGTATTAGCCGGTGGGCCTTGTTGCGTTTAAAGGAGGTACAGTCATGACCATCCATCACACAAAAGAGTCCATGGGTCTTTTGGCTCAGATTACCAAGGGTCTTCTTGCCCGGAGTCAGAACATGAAAAAAGATCTTGGAGACAGGTCTTCTTATATCGGTATGTCGGATATTGGCAGGGGCATGGAGTGTCTTCGTGCTGCTGTGGCGGATAAGTTTCAAAAAGCATCCCGTCCTGAAGAAGTCGCCCGGTGGTATGCCGAGGAAGATACGGAGAGGATACTTGCAACCCTGCAAAGGGAGCTGGTGTTTCAGCGGGGTCACTGGTTTGAATCCGGCATGGGAGAAGTTCTGCAGTCCAACGGTTCAAATCCCATCCATCAACTGGAGGTGGCTATCATCAATGACGGTATGCCGGTGAAAGCCCATCTGGATTTTACCCTTGCCTGGGGAGGTGAGAAACCAGCGGTAAGAATCCTTGAGGTGAAAAGCACGGAGCATATACCCGCCAGCCTGTACGCTTCCCATGAAACCCAGCTCTACGGTCAGCTTGGCATTGTATCCGCATATTGGGATCAACCCTGCTTCAGTACCAAAAACCATAAGAACCTGACCTTCCCTGAGATAGTCCTGAAGGAGCTGGGGGTGAGAATGCCCGATACTTCCGATAGCGTGGATATACAGGGCTGGGTTCTCTGTYTGAATATGAGTGGCGTAAAACCCTTTGGCCCCTACCGYCCGGATTATCTGCTGTGGGGGATATGTGAAAAGGTAGCCCGYCGTATCTGGGAGAGGATGCATACATATCAAAGTGGYCTGATCCGTCTTAACGATGTGGAKCATTGTAAGGGTTTTCATCCCYTGTGTGACTGGTGCAACCATGCTGTGGGATGCCCTAAGTTTGTCATGCAGYCYGTCCATGATCCCGCCTGCAACGAGCAGTTTACCCTGCTGGAAGATCTCAAAAACAAGAAAACAGCCCTGGATAAGGAGATCCGTGATCAGGAGAATCGTATCCGCAGACAGTATTACTTGATGAACCCGGASGGCARYTGGCTGGATACCGGAGATTTCAGGTTCAGGGTGGCCATAGTSAACGGCAGAAGCWSTCTGGATAAATCGGCACTGGAAGCAGARCTGACAGCCATCATGTCCGAAGGTGAAGCCCGTGAGCTGTTGCAGAGGGCAAGCAAAACATCCGATCCCCACGAGAGACTTTRCATCAACCGTAATAAGAAGGAGAAAGCCGCATGAATACAGAACTTTCTACACTCAATGTCATAGATATGGATGCAGGACTGGTTTTTAGCGGCAGAGCATCCGGCAGGAAGATCAAGGGATTTGAGTTCCCATGCAGAAATACTCCGGAAATAAATCCTGACTATATGTTCCACGATACCATGCGGGAAGTGGTGGTCTGGTTYATGGAGCCGTCTGATGCCCTKTATGTGTTCGGGCCATGCGGTAGCGGCAAGACAAGCCTGATCCGGCAGACGGCAGCGAGGCTCAATTATCCTGTCTTTGATGTAACTGGCCATGGTCGCCTGGAGTTCAATGATCTGGTGGGTCACTTGAGCTTGCAGGACGGTATGATGGTTTATCAGTACGGGCCTTTGAGCCTTGCCATGCGCTATGGCGGTTTGTTCCTGCTGAATGAAATAGACCTGCTTGATCCTGCAACTCTGTCCGGGTTGAATGGGATACTGGACGGTGCGCCTTTGTGTATTCCTGAAAATGGTGGAGAGATTATAGAACCCCATCCCATGTTCAGGCTTGCAGCTACAGCCAATACCAATGGAGCATCCGATGAGTCAGGGCTTTATCAGGGAACTGTGAGACAAAACCTTGCCTTCATGGACAGGTTCTGGCTGTGTGAAATCGGGTACCCTGATAAAAATGCAGAAAAGGGACTGCTGGCACGGGCAGCAGGTAATCTCCCTGAATCCATCCGCAACAGCATGGTGGACTTTGCAGGGGAAGTACGGCGTATGTTCACCGATGGCAATCAGTTCGGCAAGGGCATAGAGGTCACATTTTCCACAAGGACGCTTCTGCGCTGGGCTGATTTGACGGTACGGTTCCAACCCCTTGCCTATCAGGGCATACAGCCTGTGGCCTATGCCTTGGACAGGGCCTTGGGATTCAGAGCTGGTTATGAAACGAGGGCTATGCTCCATGAGCTGGTGCAGAGGATGTTCCCCCATACCATGGCAGAACCGGGGGATGGAGACTGAAGGTAAAAGCTGAGCTGACTAATGACAGATGAGGGGGGAGCCTTTAAGGAGGTTCCCCCTTTTGTATTTAAAAGATCGGAAACGAAAGGAAATTACCATGACTATTCATACAGATATGCAGATTCTCAATGAGATTGTGGCGGTACGGCTGGATGTGAATATCTGGACTGCCAGAAGAAAACTGACCCCATCTGATTTTAAAGCTGTCGATCTTCCCCCTGAGAAAATCGCATCCCTTGGCAGCAAGCGGATCTGTGACCCTGCTGAGCTGAGGATATTTTCAACCTTGAAGGGCAGGGCTGTTGCTCTCCTTGATAGCGTTGGTGTCCGCTTCCTTGGTGGTTGGGCCATCCCTGAGCATCTGGTGGCTGAGATGCAAAGGAGTCTTATGGATCTGAGGGATGACTTCATGCAGGCCAGGGAAGACTTTCTGGGAAGTTACGATGAATCCGTACAGGCATGGATCAAAGACAATCCCGGCTGGGAGTCCATCATCGCAGGTTCTGTTGTGGATGCGGATTATGCAAGAAGCCGCCTTGGTTTTAGCTGGCAGATGTTCCGGGTGGTGGCTCCCCAAAGTGATGTCCTTGCAGGTGGTGTTGATGCGGGCCTTGATGAAGAGCTGGAAACCCTTGGTTCGAGGTTGTTCGGTGATATTGCAAGGATAGCCGACACCTTGTGGGAGAGAAGCTATGCCGGTAAGTCTGAGGTGTCGCAAAAAGCCCTGTCTCCTTTGAGGTACATCCATAAGAAACTCTCAGGCCTTAGTTTTGTGGAGCCAAGGGTAACGCCGGTGCTGAGTCTGGTGGATACGGCTTTATCCAAAATACCCGGTACAGGGAGCATAGACGGGGCAGACCTGCTGATGTTGCAGGGGCTTCTCTGTATTCTGCGTAACCCGGATACGCTGGTGGATCACGGTCAGAAAATACTCGATGGCAGAACTCCGGATACCATACTGGACGGTCTTCTGAAGGCTCCGTCAGGGATATTTTGTCCATCTGTTCCAAATGATTTCATGGAAGATGTGGAGTCCGCAGAACCCATTGATATTGAAGAGTATGAATCGGCAGTACAGGTACCAGATCGTCAACCCGAACCCGTACTGAACAGTTTTGGACTTTGGTAAAGGAGGTCAACATGACAGGCAACACAGGTAAAATTGCAATCCTAAAGTCCCTTCCCCTTCTCGCTGGGGTGCTGGGCAAGTCCTATGGAATCCGTGTGGAAATTGGTGGGAGCCAGGCTTATACCAATGGCTCCGTGATCTTCCTGCCCCAACTTCCGGAACAATCCGATCCTGATTTTATGGGGCTGGTTCGTGGATACATAGACCATGAATCTGCCCATATCCGGGAGACGGATTTCTCCATCCTTGAAAACATGATCCCCATAGAAAAGAACATCTGGAACATCCTTGAAGACTGGCGTGTGGAGGGAAAGCTTGCTGCTGTGTTCCCCGGTTGCAGGCAGAACTTCAACTGGCTGATCCGTCGTCTCTTTGCAGGGGAGGGAGATGGTGGTCATGCCCATGCGGATTCTTCGGTGGTGATCCTGAACTGGCTTCTTCTGACGGTTCGCTCCTGGGATGTGGCAGAGATTGGAATTGAACGGGATCATCTGGCCCGGATACTGGATACACGCTGGCCCGGTCTTAAGTCTGAGGTGGAAGAGGTGCTGGAACAGGTTAGAAGGTATTGCCCGGACTCCTTTGCCTGTCTGCGGTATGCCAACGATATTATGGACATTCTCAATATATGGGCTGAGAGGGAAGCGGCTCAGGAAAAACTGGAAGAGGGTGGGACAGAGCAGGGTGCTGGTCAGGAACAAGGAAATGAAGGAGGGGAGGATTCTGGTTCCATAACACAGGATGAAAATCTGTCCGCTGGCTCAGAGACTGAAGCTCAAAAGAACGAAGGAGGGGAACATTGTAGCTCTGGATCGGATACCCAGGATCAAGGCCAGGAAGGAGGTGGTGATTCTGCTGGTTTTGAAAATCAGGATGACACTTCTTCCACTGGTCAGGGTGGTTCTGATTCTGAAGGTCTGGATGGCAGCTCCCCTGCCGGTCAGGATGGTACCCTTGGTTCTGAAAGTCTGGATAGCAGCATGGATAGTTCCCATGGAAGCTGTCTGGATGAAAAAGGTACAAATAGCTCTTCAAACTCCCCGTATTCTGGTGGTTCTGGCTCTCAGGATGAGGGATTTGATGATGGTCTGGGTATGGATCTTATCCCCATATATGAAGCTGACCTGTCTCCTGAAAAGATCGGTTGGCTTCTTACTGCCTCTGAATCAGAACTGCCCGAAGATCTGGGCAGCAGTATAGCCAAAACTATTGAGTCCAAAGCAGCAGGCTCCAGTAACAGAGTTGAAGTGGCTTCCGTGAGTCCCAAGGAGCTTATGGAGATAGGGCTTGAAGAAATAAGGCAGATCAGGGCCGCTACTTCAGGTATGCGTAACCGGTTCCATGCTTTGTTCCAGTCTATGAAGGATGTTCGCAGCACTCCTTCCAGAACAGGGAAAATCAATACCAAAAACCTTTACAGTATGGTGCAGGGTAATCAGAAGCTGTTTCTGCGTCATGGTTCCAGGCAGGGCATCAATACGGCAGTGCATATCCTGCTGGATGTTTCCAGTTCCATGAGAAAAAGGATCAGTCTGGCATCCCAGGTTTGTCATGCAGTGGCCCAGACTCTGGAGCTGGTGGGCATCAATACAGGCGTGACCGCTTTCCCCGGTAAAAGAAACCTTGAAAATCCTAACGGTGTGACTGTGACTCCCATGGTCAGGCACGGGGAGGCCATCCATAACAGGTTTTATCTCGATGTGAAGGGCAGCACTCCCATGGGGGAAGCCATCTGGTGGGTGTTGCAGGAAATGATCCATCTGAAAGAACCAAGGAAGATGGTGTTTGTCATTACGGACGGAATGCCGGACTGCATGAATATGGCGGTAAGGGCCATAGATGCTGGGGTTGGCATGGGCGTGGAGTTCTACGGCATCGGCATAGACTCTCCCGTGGTTCACAGTCTTCTTCCTGGCAGCAGTGTGAATATCAGCAATTTAGACGAACTGGCTCAGGCTGTGTTTACCATGCTGGGCCGTACCTTTAAGCAGGCAAATTAGAAACGGAGGATAACATGACAGAAAATATCATATGCCCTGAATGCGGAAACAGTAATCATGTGGTGCTGGTGAAGAGGGCTTCAAGGGTTGCAGCAGGTATGGGGGGCGTAGCTGGAGGTGTCGGCGGATATGCAGGAACAGGCACTGGAGCCAGTATTGGCGGTGCTGTTGGCTCTGTGGTTCCTGTTGTGGGAACGGCTGTCGGTGCTGTGCTTGGTGGTCTTGCCGGAGCATTGGCAGGGTTCATGGCTGGATCTTCTGCCGGTCATGCTGTCGGTGAGCATGTGGATAGGGTTGTGATTGGCGTTTACAGATGCCATCGTTGCAGGGTAGAATTTACAGAGTGATGGTGGGTGCAGGGCCTGTGTGGGATGAAAAGTCCCATGCGGGTTCTTCTTTAGGGAAATACGGGGATAGCATGAGGGGATGAGGTGTGGGTTTGTTTGAAGAAAAAAAAACACAAAATCAGAGCCGCTGTGTTTGGCCTGTAGATGTGCCATAAAATAAGATTGTTTTTGATCAATGGGTGTTGGTTTATGAGTTTTTCTTTCATAATACAAATGGATTATATCATTTTCTGGAAAAGATTCATGGGGACAAATACCCTCAAAGGCAGTGGATGGATAAGTATTGTTATGTTAGTCATTTTGGTATTATTTTTACTCTTTTTCAAATACCGTATAAGGATGCATGGCTTGATCTTAATAAGAAAAACTATAAATTTAAATTTGAAGAGTTTGGGTTTAATAATATGATAATTTCCATTTATTCAAGTGATCTAAATACTGAATTCGGATTGAGATCTAAGCCTTTGTTTGCATGGTTTCAAAAAAACAGAAATAAAGGTTTTGATTTGTTTAGTTTTTGTTCTGCTATTTTGAAAAAGAGTACGCAGAATGTGGCAAATATGCTCGAAGAGTATATACGAAATAGTAAAAAGGTAAGTGCTTCTGCGTATAGTCAGGATGTAGTTCCATTTGATTCATGTGATCAAACCAATGGATATTATTTTAAAGGTGGCAATTTAAAAGGGTCATTTGAATACTTAACGAGTTATGATGTTTTATTTCAGTATGTTGATTATTGGATTTTGCCCTCTGGTGAACAGTATAGGCTTTATTATACATTGTGGCGTAAATCAGATGGTGAAGATTGTCGGTTCGTACCAATCCCACCCAAAAAACCGTACCGCCTGCTTAATTTGAACTCTATATCTGGGTATCCTGAAGCTTTAATCTTTTTTGTAAAAGATGAAGAATTGGCTTTTGGATATTCTAGTGGTAATCCATTAACCTCTTCAGAGAATAGAGATCCTACTGTGATTTTTACAACCTGTTTTATGGGTTTTGCAGGTATCAAGAATGCGGATCTGAGTCCTCTGGAGGGCATGGATGTTTGTTTGTTTCTTTCAGAAAATAGCCTGGATGTTCAGTATTTGCCAGAAGCCATAACAAACTTGAAGAAGGCAAGATGCGCCGAAGTCTGGGTAGAATTTTATGGCCGTGAGCTTGTCCAAGCAGATGAGTATCTCAGAAGCAAAGGGCATGGCGGGAAAGCACAGGGTTTAATTGGTGAGGCTCCAGTCACAAAGGGTTTGAAAACCATAAATAATAGAAGGTCTGGAACAAAGATTAAAAGGAAAATGCTGCTTGATCCTATTATCAAAGAAGGCGATCTGGTTGTAATCTATGGAGAGGCCAAGATTGGTAAATCATGGCTTGGCTACAGTATGGCATATGCATTGGGCTCAGGGAATCAGTCCATAGCCAGATGGAATTCAGGAGATCCTGCTAGGGTACTTTATGTTGACGGGGAATCTTACGAGGACGAATGCAAAGAAAGAATCGAAAAGCTTATGAAGGCTGCTGGAAATACCAGTGAAGATTATCCTTTTGAAACTTTTCTAAGAATGGAAGCAGCAGATGAAGATTTTGGCATCAGTCTTGAAACCGAAGAATGGCAGAACAGAATAGAAGGTGTTTTAGATAACTATGATGTTTTCTTTTTTGACAGCCTGTATTCATTGATAAAAAATGATGCATATTCAGCGGGACTTGCATTTAAATGGTTCAGGAAGTTAGGTATGGCTGGAAAGACGGTAATCGTTCTGGATCATTCCAACAGTGAAGGGGAAGTACAGGGAGGAAAGGTTAAGGGTCGGGCTGCAAACCTTGTAATGAATGTTGCCGTTAGTCCAGAAAGGAGTTCTCGCTTAAAGGTCTCTTTGCCCCATGCTAGGAGCTTAAGTCCTGAAGATTCTGTGCCCTTCGATCTCGACATGATTTTTACAGAGGATGCTTTCGGGATGGAGGTGGTAAAACAAGAATCTCGGCCGCTGTCTGAAACAGATAGGAAGGTTGTTCTTGTTAAGATGTTGCTTGAAAAAGATTTGACCGGTTTGGAGGCTGCAGGGCTTGTTGGTGTAAGTGATTCTAGCGTCAGTAACTATAAGAAAAAGGCCATGCCCGAAATGACAGAGGAGCAGCGTGAGGAGCTGGAAAAAGAAGCCAAGGGTCTTTATGCAAAATACCAGAATGAACAAAAAGCTGTAGAAAATGATGCCAAACCAACGGAAAAGTAACCACTGAAAAATATTTTTTAGTGTTTAGGCTGTGTGTATTTATGCACAATGGCTGATATGAAACAAGCACCCTGGGGCCAGCGTATGGCTCTGGGGTGTTTTTTTATGCTCGAAAAATTAAGGTGTACATCTGTAGCCTGTGCCAATAGTGCAAGTGTCTCATATTGTCTTGATCAGAGGGAGTTGGATCGAGAAAAAAAGGCCTTCAGGGTAGGGATACTGCTGGTCGATTTTTGGGAGAAATACGGATCTTTTAGACGGGCTGTGCCGGGAGAAAGCTGTACTCTTTTAAAAAAAAGTGACCTGCTGTGAAAAAACAATCTGGACGGATGCTGCTTTGTTAGGAATGCCTGTAGAGCAGTGCAGTTCTGGCTGGTAAACCCTGAAAAAGGGCGTTTTTAGGGGGGTGGCTGGAATCCTTGGAATCTTGGAGTTGTTCCTGCATGGCTAGTAATATCAGTATTCTGCTTGAATAGAGTGGGCTGTTAGTGGTTGGAATCCGTATGGAACAGAATGGGCGGTAAAAATGGCTTCATAATGGTGTCCTTGCCCTGTGGATGGGAAGTTGGATTTCTTTGGCGGTAGGATCTGATTGCCTTTGTGCTTTGCCTGGTCGTGCTTGACATGTAATGTGCTAGGGTGCGCTTCGTGTAGGGAATGGCTGGCTCTGGCGCATGGGTGCCTGGGCTGGAAAAAGTGTCTCAGGTAGTCTTGGTGGATTAGCTCACCGGCAGTCAGTCTTGCTCCTGGGTAGAGGTGTGCATTGAGGTTCTCTGGTCATAAACCTGCTGTCTCCATGGTCAGGTAGTGGTGCGGTGGCATATGGATTGCAAGGGCGTTTGGCGGAGGTCGAAGCTTCGATCTGTATAGAATGTGGAATGTAAATTGCAATAGTCCGAACCGCAGTCCAGTCATAAGCAGGAGAAAGATCATCGGGGTGGATGGGGAATGGACGGCCAAACAGAACCGCCCCCCCCTGCAAAGTGACAAAATGAAAATGCCGGTGAAGTCCCACTCTCGTACCATAAACTGCGGTCTGCTGGAGGAAAAAGAGCAACAGGTGCTGGGATACTGATGGACAGTTTTAGTCTGAAATATGGAACACAAACTCCGGCTGTGGTCGGCAATCAGGAACCGGATCTGGCAAAACCACAAAACCAAAGCCAGTACGGAAACCCGTGATGGAAAGTCAAGAACCGGATCTGGCAAAACCACAAAACCAAAGCCAGTACGGAAACCCGTGACGGAAAGTCAAGAACCGGATCAGGCAAAACCACAAAACCTGGCTGAAAGAGGGAGGTAGAGGTAAAAAGACCAAACTCAAAAACAAGCCAATCCATGGTAGCAAGCAAGCAGTCCGTCACAAAGCAAGCCAGAGTCACGGGAGTCTGCCTGATGTCAAAGACAGGTACTCGTCAAAACATGGATACTCCGAACCTCCTCACTCCGCTGGGCGTATGTTGTTTTTGGTTGGCTTTGGCCAGGTAGGAAGCCCACTCAAAGCAGCGGCTGAATGTCTCCTGATATCGTACCTGCTGTCCGGCCAGCGTGTCTCCCGTAGCTGTGGATGAAGGYCTGCGGATCATGATRCCGTTTGGCGTGTGGCTATGGCAGTAATGCACCAGTCCTCCGYTCCCTCCGACTATTTTGTGCCAGAGGAGGTTCGCTCGYTCCATCAGACCGTATGTGTTTTGGATYTTGTTGCCGTTGAGGAGAAAGACGCAGTGGTAATGAGGAAGGGAGTAGGGAGACTGTTCCCGTACCCAGATGTAGTGCATCTCGATCTTGTTGTAGGTGTAGTGTTCTTTAAAGAGCTTCAAAAACTTAGACAGTGCTTCATTGCCGATGGTGCCCTGCTGTGCCTCTRTGCTGTGGGGGTAGTGCAGGTCCATCCGAACGAAGAGTACYTTGTTGTGGCTGGTCGTCATGTGGGTCATGACTCCGAGGATCTTTTYCAGCAGGTCGGGRTAGGTAGCCAGGGTGCCGTGCCTGCCGTTGTTGATGGGATAGTCCTGATAGGTGCCTGCGGTCGTGCTGTGTGTGAGATAAGCCATGATGTCCTCCGTTGAATGAAAGTGGTGTGGGTGTCTGCCTATGAGTATGGACACTCTCTGTAAAAAAAAATGGGTGGTCGTGGGTACTCTAAACAGTCTGAGTCTGAATCAGGGGGTAGTGGTAGAGGAGCCAGTCAGTCAGGGCTGCGCACAGCGTAAGCGCAGACCCGTGGATGTACATGCAGGTCAGGAGGTAGCAGTTGTTAAAAGAGGTCAGTGATTGGGCTACGGAGAGGAGTCAGTCAGTCAGCCAGWCAGTCAGGGCTGCGCACAGCGTAAGCGCAGACCCATARCTGTACAATCGTAAAGGAGTCAGTAGTAGGCGTGTGATGAGAGGTGTAATGGTGTCTGTACTGTAGATGACCTGCGCTTACGCTGTGCGCAGGTCTTGTGTCGTTTGCTGATGCTGCGAATGGCAGTGGAGTAAGTAGTTGATAACAATGGTATAAGAGGTGGCTGTGTGGTAATGCCAATGCTGTTAATGTGGTTAATGCAGTAAATACAGTTAATGCAGTTAGTAGTAGTGCTGTTGGTAGTAATGTATTAAATACACTGAGAATACGGTTAGTGGTATTGCTGTTGGTGGTAGTAAGTAGTACTGTTAGATGTCTTGTTATTGCTGGTAGTACTGATAGAGTTCTTGCTATTGCTGGTAGTACGGTTAGTGGTAATGCTGTTGCTGGTAGTACGGTTAGTGGTAGTAAGGTTAGTGGTAGTAAGTAGTACGGTTAGTGGTAGTAATAAGATAATACATAAAACCTAGTAATGACTAATTCGTTAAGTAGGAAGTCAACGGGCTGTGGGGAATCGTTTTACGGCAATACTCGGCAGTAGGGATTACGAGAGTTATTCTTATAGTATAAGAAGACTAAGCATGGCGCTAAGGACAATCTGCATAGCCCTAGTCGCTCTATGAATATCCAGATCCGCTGACCATATCACACGGCAGGGGTGGTAGCCCTTTCAGGTAGGAGGCTTACCGTATGGATACACCTCTCGTGCCGGACAGGAGATTCTTGCATAGCTGCTTTGGTCTCTCACCGTTTGCATTCATGGTATCTGCTTTTTTTTGCTGCTTAATGTAGTTTGGAGCTTTTAGGTGGGCCAAACCACTCTCAAAGTTCTTAACTGCTGTTGATGCTTTTAATGCTCACAGATCTTTATTTTGATTGTAAGGCTGCATGGAGTGTTTTTGTTGTCTTTGTCGGCTGTAGATTGTTTTTGTGCTTTCAGGCACATCTATGGCTGCTTTTATGGCTTTTCTTTGCATTAAGCCTTGGTCTTTAAAAAGTACCCGTAGCAATCCATGCCTGCTTAGAGCTTTTTAAGCCTGATGCTCTTTCATATGGCCTTTGTTTTGGCTTTAAGTAGGTAAAGCTCAGATCAGATTTTAAAGATTGCATGACTGGAGTGTTGCGGGGTAATGCCCTTTATGATTGTAAGTGGTGCTGTTTTATTGCAGGGTTTTGTTTGAGCGGTTTTGCTGTGTAGAAATTGATTGGAAGGGATTGTTCCCTCCTATGGCTTTTTACAGCCACAGGAAGGAATTGTTCTGTTGTGATATTTGAAGACTGTGTATGGTAGGTAGCGACACTGTGAGTGCTTTGATTTCCATGAGCTAAAATGCAGGTTTCTCAACTTTATGTGGCACTGTTCGGCCGGGCTTCCGAAGGTGCAGGTAACAAGTTCTGGCAGGGTGCGGAAGACATGCAGTCTGCAGCTCAGGGCATGGTTGAAACCGATGCTGCTGAAGAGTTTTATGGTGATAAGTATGATGATGATGCAGCCTTTGTAGAAATGCTTTATCTCAATACCATGAATAAAGCTCCGGATGCAGAAGGCCTTGATCACTGGGTGGCATCCCTTGAAGGTGGTGCGAGCCGAGGTGAAGTAGCCGCAGAATTTATAGCCGCTATAGAAGATAATAAAGAAATTGATCCTGTGGGTTATGCTACCTTTAACAACCGTGTTGCAGTATCCGATTACACGGCAGATAAGGTACCCGGAGAAGACCTTAAAGTTTCTGAACTTGATGAGTTTGTGGGATATGTTTCCGAGGTAACAGATGATGAGTCTACTGTTGCCGCAGCTAAGGAAAAAGTTGATGCAGACGTCCCCGATCCCGGCGTTCCCGGTGAGACCATTACCCTCACTACTGGTACCGATATTGTTGGTCCCGAAGTGGAAGATGCGGATTTCCGTACCACAGAGAATAACGACACCATCAAGGCCGTTTCTTCTTCCCTTTCTTCTGCCCGTACCCTGGATGCTGCTGACCAGATTGATGGCGGAAAAGGTAATAACACCCTTGAAGTGGATATGCAGGGATCCTTTACCGGGTTCACCGGTGATGGCTTCATGAAAAATGTTCAGACCGTAACTCTCGCTAATGATGGTACCATAGCCCGTACTTTTTCTGCCAAGCAGGTAGAAGGGGTCGAAGCGTATAATTTGACGGGCGCTATCAATCTGTCTGACTTGGGTTCTACGGACGCAGCTGTTAATTTAGCTGACCGGGCATCCGGCACTACAACCATTGCTTACGCAAGCAAGGTAACAGATGGTACGGATGATGCTTTGGCTCTGGGTCTGACCAATATCGGTACGGTAGCAGTGAAAAATGCTGCAGGCACCGTAACCACACCGGAGGCAGCCGTTACGGTTACCGCCGCAGGTATCGAAGAAATTAACATCACCGCTACCGGAGTCAATATCGTAGCTTTGGGTGCCAATAACGCTAAGGCATTAACGGCTGCTGGAGATGGATCTCTGAAGCTGACAGATGTTGGTTCTGGATTGAAAACTCTGGATGCCTCTGGTCTGAAGGGTGACTTGGATGTTAATCTGAGTAGCGCAACTGGTGTGACTTCTGTCTTAGCTGGTGCCGGTGACGATATTATCCGTGCGGGAGCTAACGATCTTGCTATTAATGCAGAAATCAACGGTGGTGCGGGTAACAATACCTTGGCACTGAGTGGCGCTATTAATACGGTACAGTATCAGATGGCAGGTGTACAAACTATTGAAATAGCAGCTGTGACTGGAATGACATTTTCTGCTGTCAATACGACGGGTGTGGAAAGTCTTGTTGTAAAAGGAGCTGCAAATAATGCCGTATTTGCCAACATGGGTACCATTGATCTGGGAGTAACCTTAGTTAGAGCTGCCTCTGGTAGTGTGGGTTCCGACAACAGTGGTTCCACCACCCTGAATGTAAGTGGTGGTACTAAGGCAACACCCACAACGGCATTGGTAAATACTTCTTTTTCCAAGGCTAGCAGTGTCGAGCTGAATGTGGCACAGTATAATACTTTGGGCGATGGTACTAATGGCAACATAACAGCGACAGCTGCCCAGTCCTTTACGGCGAATCTTGCGGGTGCAGTAGATAACACGATTACCCTTGCTGCCGCCACGTCAGCAGTCTTTATCGATACAAACATAACCACCGATAATACAGTCGCCCTTGTGGCTACCAAGCTGACCGATCTGGTGGTTACCAATGCGGGTGATTTTACGCTGACAGGTAGCAATCTTTCGTCTTTGGAGACCCTTACGGTTAATGCATCCAAGCATTTTGACGGGACGAATATTGCGTTGGCAAAAATTTCCAGCATCGAGCTTGCTGGTTCCGGTGATGCTGCACAGGTAACACTCGACGATTTGGGCTCAACAACTCTGGATTATGGTATCAGCGTTAATGCAGAAGGTCTGGCTGCGGGTCTTGATATAGGCACCATTGACACTGCTGCAGCTGGGACCATCAGCGTGAATGTGGCAGGCGTTTTGGGTGATGTAGGGATAGGCAATATTACCGTTGCAAACACTGGCGCAGGCGCTCTGACCGGATCCATAACCATTGACGCCAATGGTACGGCTGGCGATATTGAATTGGGGGCGCTGCATGCAAAAGTCGTAACGGTTGATGCTTCCGGTGCGTTAGGTACGGTAACCGGTACAGGCGGTCTAACTAATACGGTTGATATCACCGCTGAAACCGCAACCTTTAACGGTTCTGCTCTGGGTGTTAACGAAGTCGTTGTAAACGCAAGTAAGTCCGCAACGATTACAGGTGGTATCGATGATGATCTAATAACGGTTGGAAATAGTGTAGCGGGAACCAAAGCTGTCTTTACTGTGACTACAGGTTTGGGCGATGATGTCATCGCTATAGGTACTGTAAACGGTGCTTTACGCCTGACCATCACTGATTTTAGTGTGGGCGATGCTAACATTGCCACTGCTTCCTTCACCGGGACTGATTTTTCTACTACTGGCGCTGCAGAAGTTGCAACATTCCTCACCAGCGCACTTGGAACTGCTGTTGCCGCAGAGGCTGTAAGTGAGGCATATACTGGCAGCTATGCAGAGGGTATTTTTGTGTATGGCAATACTGTCCATGCAGCTACCGATTCAGCGACTACCGGAACCTATGACGATGGTGATGTTTTGATTACTTTTACAGGCGTGACAGCGGCCGATGTGACAGCGGCTGCAGACCTTATCTCATAAATAAGCTAATACTGGTTATGGCTTTTTTTTAGAAGCCTCTCCCCTTTAAGCGGTAAGACTCAAAAATCCCCATCTCTCTTATGAGGGGTGGGGATTTTTTTCTGAGAGGAGAAGACGATGACGGGCATAGATAAAGGTACCTGTGAGATCTACAAAGGAAATGATAACAAGTGGTGGTGGCGTTCGGTGGCGGCAAATGGTAAAATTGTTGCCGGGTCTACTCAGGGCTACGTGAATAAAAGCGACTGCATAGCGAATGCAAAAATGCAAGGCTATAGTGGGTGTACGGGTTCATAGCCCGGTGGTGCTCTTTTCCCTGTCCATTACATTATGGCTAATGGGCCGACTGCGTGGGAGCCTCCATCGTTAAGAATCGTAATGCTTCAGGAAGTTCTTTTTTTGCATAGAGTGTAAAAAAATATTTTGTGACTGGCAGAAAATCAGGGAGTCTATCCATGTCCAAGTACCAGCCCGTAACCAAAACAGATTTTGTGAGTCTCCGGTGGAAACGTTTTGACAGCTATCATTTCGCTGGCTCTGATCTGGTTGCCCCCTTGGTGGTACAGGAACTTCCACGGGCAGCCATGAGTCTGCCCATTGGTTTTATCAGGCAGAATAACCAGTTTATAACCACAGCGCTGCTGGGTTTGCAACAGGGGCAGAACCTTTGCGTTTCTCCGGAAGGTCACTGGATAGCGCCTTATATTCCTGCTGCTTACCGCAGTTATCCCTTCGCACTGGCAGAGGCTGAAAACAATCAGCTGGTTCTTTGTGTGGATAGAGAAAGTGGTTTGGTAGCTGAGTATTTTGATCAAGCTTTTTTTGATGGCGAAGGAGAGCCTTCGCAGTCTGTTAAGGATATTCTGGACTTCCTGCAGCAGGTCCGTAGTAATCGTGAGCTGACCCTGCGTATGTGTGCTGCCTTGGATGCAGAAGGACTGATCCAGCCATGGCCAGTTAAGGTGAGGGGTAAGCATGAGGAGGTACAGACCCTTGACGGTTTGTTTCGTATAGATGAGGAGAAATTTACAGCTCTAAGTGATGAAGCCATATGTCGGGTGCATCAGTCTGGTGCTTTGGCGGTAGTGTATTGTCAATTGCTTTCCATGCAACATATCCATGCCCTTGGTAAGCTTGCAGAAAAACGGATCGAATGGAAGCCGGAAGAAGTTGATATGGAAAGCCTGTTTGGTGATCAGGGCGATATTTTGAAGTTTAACTAGTAGTAGCCGACTCACCCGAACCCTTTTTGTGAATAGCATGAAGCACGAGGGATGCCCTCTTTTGCTTTAGCCAGCGATGGAACCCCCTTCGCTGCAGTTGCCCCTGCTGTTTCGGTTTTTAACCTTGCCCTTCTTCCGCCTCCGGATGCGCCTGTTGTTCTTCCAGCCAAACTTGAGCTGGACGGCCCTGTTTACGAGGTCTCCGGAATGGGCCATGAAGCCCGGCAGCTGGTCATCAGCATCCACAGAACCGGTACGGATCAGCAGATTGCCCACCTGAAAAACAGGCTGGCCATAACCCTTACGGCACGGGCAGCCTTTGCCGCTGGTTTGCAGTCATCCATCTTCAATCATAGAAAGGATCACCATGTCAGACTGGTCATCGGGTTATGTATCGGATATCGGCTACACCTACGGATACTACAAAGAGCTGAACCCCCTGCTGCTGCGCCTTGCTTTCTTAAACGCAGGCCTTTTCTATCCCGAAGTAAAAACCGCCTGTGAGCTGGGTTTTGGTCAGGGTTTGAGTGTGAACATCCACGCAGCCGCATCCCCCGGTATCTGGCATGGTACGGATTTTAACCCTTCCCAGACAGCCTTTGCCCGTAACCTTGCCGATATATCCGGTGCGGATCTTCATCTTTCCGATGCAGCCTTTGATGAGTTCTGTGCCAAAGACGACCTTCCCGGCTTTGATTATATCGGGCTGCACGGCATCTGGAGCTGGATATCCGATGACAACCGGGCTGTGATTGTGGATTTCATCCGCAGAAAACTCAATGTGGGCGGTGTGCTCTACATCAGCTACAACACCTTACCCGGCTGGGCTGCCTTTGCTCCCATGCGTCATCTGATGACAGAGCATTCCGAAGTCATGGGTGCCGAGGGCAGCGGTATCCTAAGCCGCATAGATGCATCTCTGAATTTTGCAGAAAAGCTCATGGCTACCCAGCCCCTTTACGCCCGTGCCAATACCCAGATAGCAGACAGGCTTACCAAGGTGAAGGAGCAGAACCGCCATTACCTTGCCCATGAGTATTTTAACAAAGACTGGCACCCCATGCATGTATCCACCATGGGCGAATGGCTGGAACCTGCCAAGCTCTCCTATGCCTGTTCCGCCCATTACATGGATCACATAGATGCCATCAACCTCACCGAAGAGCAGCAGGCCCTGTTAAAGGACATTCCCCACCCTCTCTTCCGTGAGACAGTCCTGGATTTCATGGTGAACCAGCAGTTCCGAAGGGATTACTGGGTCAAGGGCATCCGTAAGCTCCAGCCCTTGGAGCAGGCCGAGAGCATCCGGGAGCAGCGGGTGGTGCTGGTATCCCACAGACCGGACATATCTTTGAAGGTAACCGGGTCTCTGGGCGAGGCCACCATGAACGAGGGTGTCTATCTTCCCATTCTGGATTTCATGGCAGACCATAAGCCCAAAACCATAGGCCAGATCGTAAAAGCCATGGAAGAAAAGAAGATCAGCTTTGTGCAGGTCTTGCAGTCTGTGATGGTGCTTGCCGGTGCGGGKCATTTTGCCGCCGTTCAGGAGGATGGTGTCATCCAGAAGATGARAAAGCGCACGGATAAGCTGAACGCCTTTATTATGGACAAAGCCCGCAGCAGCGGAGACATCAGCTACCTTGCAAGCCCCGTTACGGGCAGCGGCATACAGGTGGGGCGGTTCCAGCAGCTCTATTTGCTTGCAGCGGCCAAGGGTAAAAAACAGCCTGCRGAACAGGCCGCCTTTGTCTGGGATATACTGGCATCCCAGGGCCAGCGCATCGTGAAGGAAGGCAAGGCCCTTGACACCATGGAAGAAAACATCGCAGAGCTTACCCTGCAGGCTGAGGAGTTTGCCCAAAAGCAGCTTCCCGTACTGAAGGCCCTGCAGGTGGGGTAGGGGGTATAATGCCGTGCACAGGGCAGGTTCTTTGTGCCTGCCCTGTGCTGGCTGCCCCCCTTCCCCCTTCCCCTTTTTCAGGCTATGGTCCTTCCTGCCATAAGACACTTTACCACCCTGCATGGAGGCCCCCTTGAACCAGATGCTTACGGATTTTTATGTAAAACCCACATCAGACATCTTCTTCAAGTTTCTCTTCGGCAAGGAAGAGCATAAGCCCATTCTCATTGATTTYATCAATGCCGTTATGAAAAACTCAGGATTCCCTYTGATCACAGACCTTGTGATTAAAAACCCTTTCAACATCCAGACCATCCTCAATGCCAAAGAAACCATACTGGATATCAAGGCAAAATCTTCTGACGGCAGGTGGATTGATATGGAAATGCAGAACTCGRATAAGGGCTTTTTCGGGGAACGGGCTTTGTATTACTGGACTGACCTCTACGGAGATCAGCTGGTTACAGGKGAYAATTATTCTACCCTGCGTCCTGTGGTCTGCATCAATATCCTTGATTTTAAGATGTTTAAGAATGTGGATCGATACCACCTYTGCTTCATGCTTAGAGAAAAGGATACGCCGGAACTGCTCCTGACGGATCACCTTKCCCTGCATTTCCTTGAACTTCCCAAGATTACTGMTTACAATCTGGATAAGAGTCTGGACAACTGGCTTTATTATCTCAAAAATGAAGGCCTGAAYAAGGAGGATGGTATTATGGAAAACATCTTGAARAACAATCCTCAGATAGCCAACGCCAGAGAAAAGTACATGAGYTTTACTCAGGACGAACATATGCGTGAAGCCTATAATTCCCACATCAGGTGGAAGCGGGATCATGAATCGGCTTTGTTTCTTGCAGAGCAGAAGGGAGAGACCAGAGAGAAGTTCCAGACCATTATGCGTCTTTCCAGACTCAATTTGAATCCCAAAGATATTGCGGCAGGCGTTGAACTTACCCCTGAGAAGGTAAAGGCTGTTATTGCCGCAGGTGACAAGGGTCTGGATCTGCTGATGGAAGATGATGCTACCAGACATTAAGCCCCTTTATTGACCGGATGCAGCCTTAGAGCATGGGTTGTGTCTGGTCTGTAGCAGTATTGCCCTTTTGTAGTTTGCCAGCTCCCAATTTTCTTTTGTCCTGTACGTCTTTATTTTGCCATGGCAGTGCATCCTGATCTGCTTTCTTTGTGTCTTCCTGCAGGGTTTCTCTGTTCCCTTGGGTGTTTGTGCATTATGGTACACCCCCTGCAGGTGGTCTTGCTTCCCGCTCCGCTTCGTACTGCCTCCCCCTTCCCAATTTCCTCCTTTCAGTCTATGCTTTTTCCGGGTATGATTATTTTACCGTATTTTCAGAAAGGACATATCTTGGATAGCGAAACAAGCAATTCCARTGAYTACGACAGCCCGTGGAAAGAGGCCGTAGAGCGGTACTTTAAGGAGTTTCTGGCCCTTCTTTACCCTCAGATCCATGATAAGATAGACTGGAACCGTAAGCCCGTATTCATCGACAAGGAGCTTCAGAAGGTCGTCCGGGATGCAACCCTGGGACGGCGGTATGCGGATAAGCTGGTGAAGGTCTGGACAAAGAAGAATCAGGAAATCTGGGTACTGATTCATGTGGAGGTACAGGGTGACCCTGAAACTGTCTTCCYCAAACGCATGTATGTGTACAATTTCCGTATCTTTGACCGCTATGACAGGGATGTGGTCAGCCTTGGCGTACTGACGGACAGGCAGGAGAGCTTCAGACCGGATTCCTATGCCAGAGAATTATGGGGTTGCAGCCTTGACTTCCGCTTTCCCATTGTCAAACTTATGGATTGGGAGGATGAAGAGCGGTGGAAAGAGCTTGAAAACAGCGACAATGTTTTCGCCCTGGTGGTCATGGCCCAGATCAAGGCCAAAAGCTGCAAATCAAAAGACGAGCTGAAGGCGTGGAAGTTCCATCTGGTAAAACTCATGTACCAGCGGAACTACAGCAAAGAAGACATATTGCAGCTTTACCTGTACATCGACTGGATGATAAGCCTGCCCAGGGAGCTTGAAAAACAGTTCCTTGAAGAAGTTTACCTCTTGGAGGAGGAGAAAAAGATGCCATACATTACAAGTGCAGAGCGGTTTGGTGTGTACAACGAGAAGTTTCAGACCATCATGAATCTTCAGAAATACAACATGCAGCCCGAAGAGATAGCGGATATTACGAGTCTTACCCCCGAACAGGTAAAGGCTGTCCTTGCAGCAGGAGACAAGGGACTGGATCTTCTGATCGGTGAGGATGCTACCAAGCATTAAACCCTTCTCATTTTGATTTCTTACCCATCTATGACCGGACACAGCCCTGCAGTCTGGGTTGTGTCTGGTTATTGTCTTGTGGGGCATTCTGTGGCCTTGGTATCTGTCCCTGTGTATCCTGTTTCTCTTGTGCAGATGTTGTCGATTTTGCCGGATGTACTGGATGTGCCGGATAGTACCGAACATCATTTTTACGCTTTCTATCCCCCATATTTACCGTAGCTTTTGTCCGCTGTATGAGCTGATTTCAGGGGGGCAGGGTAGTACATAAGGCCTGTCTTTTTGCTCAGTCTTCCTCCTCTTCTATCTCTTCTGTCCTGTCTGCATCTGGCTTAATCAGCACTCCCGTGGTTCCGTCCTCATGGTTGACAAATATGATCCCTGCCTCCACCAGTACATGGGCCAGCAGTTTCATGGTGCTTTTCTTCTCCAGTATCTTTCTTTCCAAGCGTGTGACAGCCGTTTCAGACAGGTAGGCTTTGGCTGCAAGTGTCTTCTGTGACCACCCAAGCAGTATCCTGGCAACCTTGATCTGCTCTCCCTTCAGCAGTTCCACATCGTAAGATTTTTCCCTCATCATACCTCCACGCTAGACTCTCCACTTCCCACTGTCTCATCCGTCCTCCCTCTCTTCTGCCCTGTCCGCATCAGGTTTGATCAGTACCCCAAAGGTTCCGTCCTCATGGTTGATAAACTCTATTCCAGCTTCCATCAGTACATGGGCGATCAGCATGATGGTGCTTTTTTTCCTTACATTGTTCTTCTCTGCCTGGGTGACTGGCCCCTGGGACAGGTAGGCTTTGGCTGCCAGTGTTCTTTGTGACCAGCCAAGCAGTATCCGTCCTGCCTTCAGTTGCTCTCCTGTGATCTGTTCCACATCGTATGACTTTTCCTTCATCATGACTCCTCTCTCTACCTCTGGTGTAGGCCCCTGTGCCTGCCCTGGGGTGAGGGTATGTGTTTCCCACTCTCCACTCCATTATCCATGCTCAGCTCACCTTAGCAATGTGTGGTCGTAAAGTGGAGTTTTTTGTCCGAAAGCACCAGAAATATTTTTTTAGTGATTTTGACAAAAATACTTGACTTTTGATTTTGTAATGATTTCAAGGGCAAAAATTTTCTCTGCAAGCAACCAACATGCTCAGCTTTTTTTTGCCGATATTTTTCTAAATTACTTGCTTTTGAATTTCCATCTTTTTAGCATGATGAGTGAGGGTAGGGGCAGTCGGGGCTTTAAGATCATGGATGCAGTATGAAGGGAGGATGCGATGCCAAAAATATTACTTACAACGGGCTTTGTGGCTGATCCACCAGTAGTGACCAAGGGAAGGGTGGATTACTTTGATACGGAAATACCTGGGTTCATGCTGGAGGTGCGGTCTTCTGGCAGGTGTACCTACTATCTGCGGTACCGGGATAGGCACGGGAGGGTGCGACAGGTGCGTATCGGGCCTGTGGATGCAGTCAGTCTTGAAGACGCAAGGGTAGCAGCCAGAGAGATCCGGTCACAGACGGCCATGGGATATGACCCTGCTGCCATGATGGATAAACGCAGACAGGAGATGAGCTTTGGTGACTTCGTGGAAGACAAGTACCTCCCCCATGTGAAGCTCTACAAACGAAGCTGGGAACAGGATGAGAAGATGATAGACCGGGTGCTTCTGCCGTTGTGGGAGTACGCCAAACTGTCTGCCATAACACGGGATGATGTGCGGGAGTTCCAGTCTTCCTGTGTGGCCAAGGGCTACAAACCGGGTTCTGTCAACCGGATGATGGCCTTGGTGAAGTACATCTTCTCTTTGGCAGAGCGGTGGGAGTACATCGACAAAAGCCCTGCAAGGGGAGTGTCCAAGCTGGCTGATAACGAGCATAAAGAACGCTTCCTTACACCTGAAGAAACGGACAGACTGCTGAAAGCATTGAAGAACTGCCAGAGTGCCGTAGTCCCTGACCTGATCGAGTTTTTGATACTGACAGGGGCCAGAAAGGGGGAAGCTTGTCATGCCAGGTGGGAGGATATGGACTTTGACCATGGCTTGTGGACGGTACCCATGAGCAAGTCGGGAAAGCCAAGGCATATCCCTTTGTCTATGTCCGCCATGAAGGTGCTGAAAAGGCGTGTGGAAAACAACAGCCCGTTTATATTTGCCAACCCCAAGACCGGTGAGCCGCTGAAGCATTTTTACAGTACCTGGCATCGAATCAGGAAGGAAGCAGGGCTGGAGGATGTCCGGGTGCATGACCTGAGACACAACTTTGCCTCCCTTCTGATCAACCATGGAAGGAGTCTCTATGAGGTACAAAAACTCCTGGGCCATGCCAGCATATCCACCACCCAGAGGTACGCCCATTTGAGTCAGGATACCCTCAAAGAAGCCACTGAAATAGTCTCCCGAAGCATAGGAAGTGATGGTGGTGCAGAGTGATTTGAACCAAGATTCAAAAAACGATGGAAGGAAAATGATGGGTCGTTTTTGGGGGTTAAGTAGCTGTAATCGTGTGAAGTCCGTTGACGCTTTTCTGGAAAATCCGGTGGGATATAGATGGGTACTTTTTTTGGTGATGGGTAGGGTGTCTGATGGGTCGTATGAAATCAGGCGGTTACAGAGGGCTAACTGATGGTTGTAAACAGCGTTCCAGTGAGCATATGCCCATAAACAGGCGTTTTTGGGCAAATTACGGCAGCGTAAGTTACGCCGGGCAGTTTTTTGGCGTAACTTTGATTAAAATTGACAGAATTTATCAAAATGCCAGCGTCCGATGCTTTTAGCGTGAAGTCGGGGTGAGGTCGGGGCGGTGTCAGGGTGGCATTGCGTCACCCATGATGCTCCGGATGCGTATCCGATGTGATGTCCGGTGGTGTCAGAAGGTCAAGAATGTATGAGAGGAGGAGGGTATGAGTGACAGGAAGTTGTATTCCTTCAGGCAAATAGGCGTGGAGTTGAACATCAATTATAAGAAGATACTCAATTACCGTAACCAGATGCGGCTGTTTCTTCCTGGGATGGTGGTGGACGGAGGATATTTTAAATGCTTTGAGGAGTGCATAGAGATAGTGCTGCTGGTGGACGGGTTGCGTTTTGAAGAGTATTCATTTGAGGATATAAGAGATATTCTATTGAAAAAACAAGAAATAAAGAATGATCCTCAGCTCGGTGAGTGGGTGGGTGAGTGCTTGGAAAAATACAGTCACTATTGGATCAGGAATGCGAATGTGATGTGTGAACCTGTTCCCCAGTTCTTTAATGATGAGTGTGAACCTGTGCAGGTGTGCCCCAGTGACCGGTGTGACTCTGTGCAGGTGTCCCCTAGTGACCGGTGTGACTCTGTGCAGGTGTGCCCTAGTGACCGGTGTGACTCTGTGCAGGTGTGCCCTAGTGACCGGTGTGACTCTGTGCAGGTGTCCCCTAATGCCCGGTGTGAACCTGTGCAGGTGTCCCCTAATGCCCGGTGTGAACCTGTGCAGGTGTGCCCCAGTGACCGGTGTGACTCTGTGCCGATGTGCTTTAGTACATGGTGTGCTTCAATCGCTGATCCCAATGATGAGAATATAGGAGGAGACATGAACCTTACCCTTCCCGATACCCCCATTACCACCGACAAGGCGTGGGATACCCAACCCGTCAATTCAAAGGAGCTGGCTCAGGAGGTCAAAGATGAGCTGTTGAAAGAGCTGATCCCTATGCTGGAAGTCCTGCTCCAAAGATTTGCCACCAACCTTGGGGAGGAGCTGTCCCGAACCCTGACCCATGGCTTTCAGAAGCTGGCCACCGAGAACAACATAGCCATAACCGCCATCTGTGAGGCCATAGACGACATGCAAAACGGTATCAGGAATCTGGACAGACGGATGACCAACCTTGAAA
Source organism: Desulfobotulus mexicanus (assembly GCF_006175995.1). Taxonomy (NCBI): domain Bacteria; kingdom Pseudomonadati; phylum Thermodesulfobacteriota; class Desulfobacteria; order Desulfobacterales; family Desulfobacteraceae; genus Desulfobotulus; species Desulfobotulus mexicanus. The sequence goes on along the minus strand of NZ_VDMB01000028.1, from coordinate 9,144 downwards.
AGGAGCTGGGCCTGCCAGTGGAGCAACCCTTTGACCTTTACGAGATAGAGGCTGGTAATCTTCAGGTGAGCTTGCAGACCCTTAGCTTTGACTTGACTGTTCCCCCTATTCAGTCCGTACAACCTGCCGATGAAGCCCAGGACAATGAAGATGCTGACCCCCACAACCTGCGTCCTGTCATCGAAAGTATAGTGAACTCAAAGCCCAACCGGGAAGCTGTGCTGGAATGGGTTATGGAACGAAGGGCAGCCGTAAGCCCTGCACCGAGCTATGGTGTCCTGGCTTCCATACTCGATGATGCAAGAATCCTGACCCTTTCCGGCAAGGGTAAGTGGTCGCCGGGTACGCTCAGAAATCTGGTTGTGAAACGGGAGGTCGAGGAAAACAGGGCATTGGAGGAAGAAGAAGACGGTGTAGATGGTGGGGAAGCTCTGGATGAATCCTCAGGAAATGATGACCTTCCCAGTGTGGCAGGCGGTGCTGTGCCGGGTACATGGCTGGATATGGAAGACGGGACGGATGAAGAAGAGTCTTGAACCCGTGGGGGTGGCTCCGGGCTGCGGGTGTGGTTCCGGAGTGGCCCCTATATATAAGGTAGGAATCTGGTCTGGCAGGGGGTGAGCAGGTAGTTCGATTTGGGTGTACTCTACGCCAACTACTTCGGAGCCTGTAAAATGCCGGTTTGATAAATCCTTCCGACCACTCAAAACAGACTGGCATTTTTAAACCAGTTAAAACAGACAGATTCAGCACATTATTGCAGGAGTATGATTCAATGACTGTGAGGATATACGGATATCTGAGGGCTTCGACTACGGAACAGAATGCAGACCGTGCAAAACCTGCGCTGGAGTGCTTTGCCTTGAATCAGGGGGTACAGGTATCGGCCTGGTTCACAGAAAATGAGTCCGGTGCCAGTATGAAAAGACCTGAGCTGTTCCGTCTTCTGGATGTGGCACAGCCTGGGGATGTTCTTCTTCTGGAACAGATAGACCGCCTGAGCAGGTTGAACGGTAAGGACTGGCATAAGCTCCGTGGACTGATACAGGGTAAGGGACTGAAGATTGTGTCCATGGATCTGCCCATCAGCCATACCCTTATGGATACGGAAGCTTCAGAGAGTTTTCAGGGGCGTATCCTTGATGCCATTAACGGTATGCTTCTTGATATGCTGGCTGCTGTCAGTCGTAAGGATTATGAGGACAGAAGAAGGCGGCAGTCCGAGGGTATTGCCAGAGCCAAAGAGCTTGGGCGGTTCAAGGGCAGGCCAGTGGATACGGATCAGCGGTTGAAGATAGTGGAGCTGAGGAAGAAGGGCTTTTCCTATTCTGAAATCGAGAGGATGCTTGGCTGTTCCCGTAGTACGGTAGCTTCTGCTGTAAAATGCCTTAAATCCAGTTGTGCAGAGGCTGTGTTGTGAGGGCAGGGTGGCTGTTCCTGTGGCCCCCTATATATAAGGTGTAAATCTGGTCTGCGGTGCAGGGTGTCGGGGGTGAATGCTTTTGTATCGACACAGGGCMGTATCTGTTCCATAGTTCAAAATRCAGACAGCAGATGCAGGGCAGGCAGTCCGCAGGGTKGAGTCTTTCTTTCCTGCATATTYTGATTATATTAACAAAAAGGAGGATGGGATGGCAGAGAGAGTGTCCCACGATCAGAACTTTAAAAATCTGGCACGGGACTTTACCAGGGAGATAGCAGAGTTCTTATCCCCGGAGATCCTTGARGGTATGGGCAAGCTTATAGATTGTAAGCTTGTCAATCAGGAGACCCAAAAAGAAAAGCTGAAAGACCGGCATTTTGTGCTGGACATACCCATACTGTTTGTCTTTGAGAATGGGACTCTGATCYTGTGGCTGCTGGAGTTTCAGGAGGATAAGTACAAGTTTTCCATCTACAARGTGGCCCACTATGGCATAGACTACATGAAAGCCCATCCCGGTGCCATTGTYATCCCTACGGTGCTGTTCACAGACCGCAGGAAATGGCGTAAGGATGTGGACAGGGTTCTGGACAGCAGCTTTGGGGAAAAGAACTACATACAYTTCGAGTACCAGAAGATYCGTCTTTTTGAGTATCAGGCCAGGGATTATTTTGATTCCACAAACCCTGTAGTCATGATTCTCCTTCCCAAGATGAACTATGAGCCAGAGGAGAAGTTAGATGTCGTAATGAGGGCCATGACCGGACTGTTTCGCTTGGTGGGTGCGGCTCTGTTTGAAAAATACCTGGATTTTATTTATACTTATGCAGATATACAGGARAATGAGCAGGAAGAGTTGCTCAGTCTGCTCACAGAAAAGGAGGATGGTATGCTGCTATCAGAACGSATTAAGRGTATCGGGCGTGAGGAAGGYGTGATTAAAGGCATGTACAACGAGAAGTACMAGACGATCATGAGTCTCCGKGAGTTYAATATGAAACCGGAGGATATTGCCAAGGCTACSAGGCTYACCCCYGARAAGGTCAGAGAAGTTCTTGCTGCCGGTGACAAAGGTCTGGATCTKCTSATAGGCRAKRATGCCACCAAACATTARCGGCTCCCTCTGCTGTGGTTGCTGTATWGGCAGCCATGGCAGGGTTGGGGAGTCTTTTGCTCTGTTTGAGWTCTGCGGAYACCCTCGTAATTTCCCCGCACAGATGMCCATTTTAASCCCKCAGCACCCATATTGACCCTCCCAAAGTGGTRATCAGTGGATTTCAGGTATATATTACAACTATGAATTGAAACATTATTCACCTGTTATCTATCCAAAACCAGACCCCTTCTGCCTTTTTACGGGCAGCGGGGGTCTTTAATTTAAAGGAGGTYACTATGGTTATCGAACAGTACAGCTCAGCGGATGTGAAGGAGCTTGCCAAGGCCATGCTCCGGGTGCAGCAGGAATTAAGGCCTGTTCAAAAGGACAGGAAAAACACCTATACCAACAGYATGTACGCCACCCTAAGCTYTGTCATGGAGGCTTGCAGCAGTATTTTAATTAAGAACGGAGTCTGGGTGACGCAGTATCCTGTTCCTGTAGAAACCGGKCATCTGGGRCTSGTWACMAARCTTATGCACGCAGAATCAGGCCAGTGGCAGTCTTCCCTGCTCATGATGCCTTTGTCYAAAAAYGATCCCCAAGGSTACGGTTCCGCCATCACCTATGCCAGACGCTATGCCCTGTCTTCCATGGTTGGKATYATTACAGAAAACGATGATGATGCTGAAGGGGCCTGCATCAGAAACAACAAAAATCCACAAAAACAAAATAACTTCCCACAGTCACCAAAGCCTCAAAACGATCCATTTCCYCCGGTAAATCAGGYACCTTCTACTCCTCAGAATCCCCAAAATCAGCCCTCCAGTATGGATACCCTGCCTMMGTCTTGAYGGYATCTTCTACAACACGGTTCATACCGAGGATGGAAGGGCCTACATAGCGGCYACGGGAGACACCATGCCYAAAAAGGATATYCTCAAAGAAGCAGGGTTCCGCTGGAACGCAGAGCGCAAACTCTGGTGGAAGCACAGCCAGCAATCCGCAGCCTGAACATCCCATCCCYATTCATCCAGACACAGGGCCTGCCGGTATTARCCGGTGGGCCTTKKTGCGTTTAAAGRAGGCAGTCATGACCATCCATCACACAAAAGAGTCCATGGGKCTTYTGGCTCAGATYACCAAGGGTCTYCTKGCCCGGAGTCAGAACATGAAAGCAGATCTTGGAGACAGGTCTTCTTATATCGGTATGTCGGATATWGGCAGGGGCATGGAGTGTCTTCGTGCTGCTGTGGCGGATAAGTTTCAAAAAGCAWMCMGTCCTGAAGAAGTCGCCCGGTGGTATGCCGAGGAAGATACGGAGAGGATACTTGCAACCCTGCAAAGGGAGTTGGTGTTTCAGCGGGGTCACTGGTTTGAATCCGGCATGGGAGAAGTTCTGCGGTCCAACGGTTCAAAGCCCATCCATCAACTGGAGGTGGCCATAGTCAATGACGGTATGCCGATGAAAGCCCATCTGGATTTTACCATGGCCTGGGGTGGCAAGACTCCTGCTGTTCGCATCCTTGAAATCAAAAGCACGGAGCATATACCCGCCAGTCTGTAYGCTTCCCATGAAACCCAGCTCTACGGTCAGCTTGGCATTGTATCCGCATATTGGGATCARCCCTGCTTCAGTACCAAAAACCATAAGAACCTGACCTTCCCTGAGATAGYCMTRAAGGAGCTGGGGGTGARAATGCCMGATACTYCYGAWRGYGTGGATATWCAGGGCTGGGTTCTCTGTYTGAATATGAGTGGCGTAAAACCCTTTGGCCCCTACCGYCCGGATTATCTGCTGTGGGGGATATGTGAAAAGGTAGCCCGCCGTATCTGGGAGAGGATGCATACATATCAAAGTGGYCTGATCCGTCTTAACGATGTGGAGCATTGTAAGGGTTTTCATCCTCTCTGTGACTGGTGCRACCATGCTGTGGGCTGCCCTAAGTTTGTCATGCAGTCCGTCCATGATCCCGMMTGCAACGAGCAGTTTACCCTGCTGGAAGATCTYAAAAAYAAGAAARCARYCCTGGATAAGGAGATCCGTGATCAGGAGAATCGTATCCGCAGACAGTATTACTTGATGAACCCGGACGGCAACTGGCTGGATACCGGAGATTTCAGGTTCWGGGTGGCCATAGTCAACGGCAGAAGCTCTCTGGATAAAWCGRCWTCTGGAAGCAGAGCTTACAGCCATCATGTCCGAAGGTGAAGCCCGTGAGCTGTTGCAGAGGGCAAGCAAAACATCTGACCCCCAYGAGAGACTTTACATCAACCGTAATAAGAAGGAGAAAGCCGCATGAATACAGAACTTTCTACACTCAATGTCATAGATATGGATGCAGGACTGGTTTTTAGCGGCAGAGCATCCGGCAGGAAGATCAAGGGATTTGARTTCCCATGCAGRAAYACTCCRGAAATAAATCCTGACTATATGTTCCACGATACCATGCGGGAAGTGGTGGTCTGGTTYATGGAGCCGTCTGATGCCCTKTATGTGTTCGGGCCATGCGGTAGCGGCAAGACAAGCCTGATMCGGCAGACGGCAGCGAGGCTYAATTATCCTGTCTTTGATGTAACKGGCCATGGTCGCCTGGAGTTCAATGATCTGGTGGGTCACTTGAGCTTRCAGGAYGGTATGATGGTTTATCAGTACGGGCCTTTGAGYCTTGCCATGCGCTATGGMGGTCTGTTCCTGCTGAATGAAATAGACCTGCTTGATCCTGCAACTCTGTCCGGGTTGAATGGGATACTGGACGGTGCAGCCTTTGTGYATCCCTGAAAACGGWGGRGAGATYATAGAACCCCATCCCATGTTCAGGCTTGCAGCYACAGCCAATACCAAYGGTGCATCCGATGAGTCAGGGCTTTATCAGGGAACKGTGAGACAAAACCTTGCCTTCATGGACAGGTTCTGGCTCTGTGARATCGGGTACCCTGATAAAAATGCAGAAAAGGGACTGCTKGCACGGGTAGCAGGTAATCTCCCTGAATCCATCCGCAACAGCATGRTGGACTTTGCARSGGAAGTACGGCGTATGTTCAYCGATGGYAAYCAGTTCGGCAAGGGCATAGAGGTSACATTTTCCACAAGRACACTTCTGCGCTGGGCTGATTTGACGGTACGGTTCCARCCCCTTGCCTATCAGGGCATACAACCCGTGGCCTATGCCTTGGACAGGGCCTTGGGATTCAGAGCTGGTTATGAAACAAGGGCCATGCTCCATGAGCTGGTGCAGAGGATGTTCCCCCATACCATGGCAGAACCGGGGGATGGAGACTGAAACAAGACAGCAGGTATAACTGTGAACAAATGAGGGGGAGCCTTTAAGGAGGTTCCCCCTTTTGTATTTAAAAGATCGGAAACGAAAGGAAATTACCATGACTATCCATACAGACATGCAGATTCTCAATGAGATTGTGGCGGTACGGCTGGATGTGAATATCTGGACTGCCAGAAGAAAACTGACCCCATCTGATTTTAAAGCTGTCGATCTTCCCCCTGAGAAAATCGCATCCCTTGGCAGCAAGCGGATCTGTGACCCTGCTGAGCTGAGGATATTTTCAACCTTGAAGGGCAGGGCTGTTGCTCTCCTTGATAGCGTTGGTGTCCGCTTCCTTGGTGGTTGGGCCATACCGGAGCATCTGGTGGCTGAGATGCAAAGGAGTCTTATGGATCTGAGGGATGACTTCATGCAGGCCAGGGAAGACTTTCTGAATCGTTACGATGAATCCGTACAGGCATGGATCAAAGACAATCCCGGTTGGGAGTCCATCATCGCAGGTTCTGTTGTGGATGCGGATTATGCAAGAAGCCGCCTTGGTTTTAGCTGGCAGATGTTCCGGGTGGTGGCTCCCAAAAGTGATGTCCTTGCAGGTGGTGTTGATGCGGGCCTTGATGAAGAGCTGGATACCCTTGGTTCGAGGTTGTTCGGTGATATTGCAAGGATAGCCGACACTTTATGGGAGAGAAGCTATGCCGGTAAGTCTGAGGTGTCGCAAAAAGCCCTGTCTCCTCTGAGGTACTAAAAAGTTCAAAACCAACTCGACATGATGTATATTGCTGCTTATGAAAAAACAAGACGCTAGAAAACTCGATCATAAGACCCGTGAGGCTATCCGTATACGCGCTGTCCAGCAGATCGAATCGGGTGAAAGCCCAGAGGTTATCGCCAGGGCTCTGGGTTACCATCGATCCGCAATTTACCAGTGGATAGCCAAATACCGCAAAGGCGGCCTTGACGCTTTAAAGACGAAACCGATTCCAGGTCGGCCCGTTAAGTTCCATACCAAAGATTTTGATGAGCTTTTCTGGAAGATTGCGGATAAAAATCCTATGGACTACGGATTTCCATTTGCTCTGTGGACCCGTGAAATGATTCGGGAGTTTATCAAAAAGGAGTTCGATGTTTCCATAAGTAATGCCACTGTCGGTCGTCTTTTGAAAAAAATTGGTTTTTCGCCACAGAAGCCTTTAAAAAAAGCCTGACAGAGGGACGAAGACCGGGTAAAGGAATGGGTTGAAAATGAGTTCCCGGAAATAAAGAAACAGGCTGAAAAAGAGAATGCAAAAATCTTTTTTGCCGATGAATCAACCGTAAGATCAGACTACCACAGCGGGACGACCTGGGCTCCCACAGGAGTCACCCCAGTCGTTGAAAAAACGGGGGCTCGCTTTGGTATCAACATGGTTTCGGCCATCTCTCCCTCGGGGGAACTCCGATTCATGACCATTGACGGAAAAATGAATTCCGATAAGTTTATCTCATTTCTGAAACGTCTGATTTACAAGGCTGATTCTCCCATCTTCCTCATTGTGGACGGGCATCCTGTCCATAAATCAGGCAAGGTCAATAAATTTGTTGAAGAAACGGCAGGAAAGCTCCGCTTGTTCTTCCTGCCTCCATACTCCCCTCATTTGAATCCGGATGAAATGGTATGGGGATACCTGAAACATCACAAGATTGGAAAAATGGTTGTTTCAGGCCCGGAAGACCTCAGAAAAAAGGTCTTCTCCATCTTGAGATCATTGCAAAAGAAAACCGTAAGAGTTGCCAGTTTTTTTAGAGCACAAGACACCCAGTATATTTTAGCTTAATGTCGAGTGTGTTATGATCTTATTAGTAATATGTTATTATACCTGCAAAGGGTCAAAAAACCAGCTTTTTTAAACTTTTAAAAAATTAATTTTCAACAAAAATCAAGGGTAATCCTTGGTGTTTCAGGTTCTTACGCAAAATATCAGCACGGCATTAAGCGTTGTAGGTATACAAATCAACAGGGAATCGAGGTTATAACCTTGCACAAAAGGAATGTAGCGACTCTGAACGAAGGCTTCCAGGGTCATCATCTTACACAACTGCTTTCTGTCATCTACAGGGTCTTCCCCTATGACCACCCGTGAACGAATCTTTCTGGCAGCCTGACTGGCCTTGGTGAAGGTCAGGGACTTCTCATCCCCTATCTTGTATTGACGCTGCTCCTTACGCTTATTCCTGTACTTCAGGTAATAGGTCTTGGTTCCCGTATGCCGGACTTCCAGCACAAAGCCCGTGATCTCGGTATCATAGATGATGGACTCGCAAAAAAAACAAAATTCCATAACCTTTTAAATTTGTTGTCTTTATGTGGTTTTGCTATTGATTCAAGGAGCCGTTTTTGTTACATATATCCTGTGATATTAATCTATTATAAGGATTTTGCATGATCTACGTTAAAGATCACAAACAGTACGACATGTTCAGCCCGTTTGAGCATCTTGGTCCAAAGAGGCTGGCTCTTCTGGAGTCATCATGGGCGCATCTGTTTCGTGAAGAAATCCTCCACAGACTTCCGGTCAAGAAACTGTTTCATCTCTTTGACGACGGGAAGGGTCGGCCTACCAAGGAACTCCATGCCATGCTCGGACTTGTTTTGTTACAGCAGATGGAGGATCTGACTGATGATCAGGCGATTCGGCAATATGCCCTTAATATCGAGTGGCACTATGCACTGAACATTACMGACCCTTCCGACTCCAGCTGCTATGTGGCTCACCGAACCCTTTGGGGCCTGAGGGATAAAATCGSGCAGCTTGGGCTTGAACAGGCACTTTTTGAAAATATCTCAGAGACACTGCAAAAWTTGTTCAGTCTGGATACATCAAAACAGCGCCTGGATTCGGTGCATATCTTTTCCAACATGGCCCACCTGGGACGGATCCGTTTATTTGTCAGAACTCACCGGAAGTTTCTCATCAATCTCAAACGACACCATCCTGATCTTTACCATTCCCTTGATGAGCTTGCCACCCGCTATGAAGCAAAAAATGATGGTCTGTTTGCTGTCAAGCCCAGCGATGCATCCCGCACCCTTGAGCAACTTGGCAACGACTGCTTTCTTCTGGTGGAACGGTTCAAAGATCATGAAGCCGTTGCTTCCATGGCCTCTTATAAGCTTTTGGTGCGGATGTTCRGCGAGCAATGTGTAGTCGAAAAGAATGATGACACCACGAAGGTGGTTATCAAACCCAGTAAAGAGGTATCGTCCCAGTCACTGCAAAACCCATCCGATCCGGATGCCACCTACTGCGGTCATAAGGGTAAAGGGTTCCAGGTACAGGTCATGGAGACCTACTCACCGGACA